>JAUZOW010000060.1 GCA_030706225.1 Bacteroidota bacterium
CACTTCATTCAGGGATTCGAATAATTTTTTCCAGCCTTTATCGCCCGGTTGAATTTTATTGGAAAACTGCATTTCAGATTGCGGTCTCGACTTTTTCTCGAAAGGATTAAAGGACGGGTCAATATGGATGACCGGAGGTTTGACGGCAACGCCTGCAGGCAATGGAGGAACATCCAGGCTGGGTTCTCTTTCAAAATCCAGTGTAGGAGTGATGCTGTATTTCCCGATGCTTTGCCTGACAGCAGAATGCAGGATAGCATATATGCTTTTTATATCCTGGAAATTGATTTCTGTCTTAGTGGGGTGAATATTTACATCGATTTGCTGAGGATCGAGATTCATATAAATAAAGTAAGAGGGAAAGGCATCCGGAGGGATCAGTTCCTGGAAAGCCTTTTCCATTGCATGATGGAGATATGGGTTCCGGATATATCTTCCGTTCGTGAAGAAATACTGTTCTCCTCTATTTTTTTTTGCATATTCCGGTTTCCCGATAAATCCGCTGATGTTGACAATAGTGGATTCCTGGTCGACAGGGACCAGTTTTTCGTTGTAGGAAGAGCCGTACAGGGCTACCAGCCTTTGTTTCAGGTTGGAGGGAGTGAGTTTATAAAGAAGCTTATTGTTATTATGAAAGACGAAGCAGATACCGGGGTAGACCAACGCAACGCGGCAGAATTCCTCGATAATGTATTTTAATTCCAGGTTATTGGATTTCAGGAAATTCCTTCTTGCAGGGACATTAAAAAAGAGGTTTTTAACAGCGATGCTGGTACCTGAGGAGCAGGCTACAGGAGATTGTTCTATGAATTCGGAGCCCTCGATGATCACGGAGGTTCCCAATTCATCTTCAATTTTCCGGGTTTTCAGTTCGACCTGGGCGACAGAAGCGATGGAAGCAAGAGCTTCACCCCGGAAGCCGAGGGTATGGATGGAAAGGATGTCATTGGCAGTAGAAATCTTGGAAGTAGCATGACGTTCAAAACACATCCGGGCATCTCTTTCCGACATTCCGCAACCGTTATCGATAACCTGGATAAGAGCTTTCCCTGCATCGCGGATGATCAGTTGGATTTCATTAGCCCCGCTATCGATAGCATTTTCCAGCAGCTCTTTAACAGCAGAGGCAGGCCGCTGTACAACTTCTCCGGCAGCGATCTGATTCGCAACGGAATCAGGCAATAATTTGATCAGATCTGTCATTCTATGGAAACAATTTGAGCCGGGGGAGAAAAACAACCCCTTAACATTTCAACAAAAATACCTATAAATTTGAGATTTTCGACAGGATTCAGTGAATCGGCATTTTCGTAAATTTGAAAAATATTCCCGTATTCGTTATGGATGAAAAAATTGATAATTTAAAAAATCTGATCGTGGTGGGTGACAGGGTACTGATCAAGCCCAGGAAGATCAATAATAAATCAAAGGGGGGCTTGTTGCTTCCTCCCGGGTATCAGGAAAAAGAAGAAATCCAGGCCGGCTATGTAGTTAAATGCGGACCTGGATTTCCAATCCCAATTGCTCCGGATGATACTGGAGAGTCATGGAAAAAAACGGATGAAAAGATCCGTTATATTCCCCTTCAAGCTAAAGAAGGGGATTTGGCCATTTTTCTCCAGAAAGGAGCCATCGAAATCCTTTTCGATGATGAGAAATTTTTTCTTGTGTCTCAGAATTCTATTTTGCTTCTGGAAAGAGACGAAGAGCTTTACGATTGAAAGCGGGTCTTATCCAAAGCCGGGAACCTCATCTTTGCAAGATAGAAGGCGCCATAGAATACCGCACTATAGAACAAAGTTCCCAGCATATCATTCACGAGGAATGAGAAGCCGTACGTTGTGTCACGGAAAAATGCCAACCCTGCAACATAAGATTCGATCAATCCGAAAAAAGTCTGCGGATACATGGGACTTGCGAGCCATGCCGAAAAATTCGTGATCAGGAAAAAGATCACTGCAGAACTCAGGGATGCCCCAATTACAGTTCCGACATTGATTTTTTTCCGGAGTGACATTCCGATCACAACCGTAATAGCAAAACTCATGTATACCGCGGGCATATTTGCATGCAGTCCTAAAAACAGATCGCTGATAAACATAGCGGCGATCGGGATAGAAAATGCATAAGATTTTCTATCTACATAGGTTCCTGCAAACAATGCCATTGCTGCGATAGGCGTGAAGTTCGGCCAGTGCGGCAATAACCGCAGAAAAGCTGCGGCAATAATTACTGAAAGAACAACAAGAAACCTGGGTGTTAAGGTTTTATATTTCATTATATATAATATATTGAATTAACACAAAAATATGAAATGATTTCCATTTCTCAAAAAAAATTTGTAAAATGTTTTACTTTTGATTTCAACCTAAATTTTATCAGGGTATGATGAAATATTTTACGTTATCTGTCTTTCTTTCATTTTCTTTCATTACCTGTTATGCTCAGAAAAAGGAAAATGCCGACCGGATTCTGATCCATGGAACCATTTATACTGTAGATAAAAAATCTACGGTATCTCAGGCTCTTGCCATAAAAGAGGGTAAAATTCTGGCTACCGGAACGGACCGGGATATCCTCCGGCGGTTTTCTTCGGATTCAATACTGGATCTTGGCGGAAAAGCGGTGTTCCCGGGTTTTATTGACGGCCATTCTCATTTTACCGGATATGCACTCAGCCTCCGGGAGGTAAATGTATTCAATACCCGTTCTTTTTCGGAAGTTCTGAACCGTTTATCTAAGAAGTCAGGCGAATCGCAGGCAACCTGGATTGTGGGAAGGGGATGGGATCAGAATTTATGGAAATCCGGTGAATTTCCTGACCGTTCGGTGCTTGACAGTATGTTCCCTCACCGGCCGGTAGTATTGATCCGTGTTTGCGGTCATGTCCTGCTGGCAAACGGGGAAGCCCTGAAAAGAGCCGGTATTATTGAAAACAACGGTTTTCAGGCTGGTGAGGTGGAGATTAAAGAGGGCAGGCTGACGGGTATTCTCCGGGAAAATGCTGCCGACCGGATGCGGAATGCAATCCCCGAACCGGACATTCAGGAGAAAGTCCGGTTGCTGGAATCAGCACAATATAACTGCTTCGCTGCAGGTCTTACGGGCGTTACGGATGCCGGTCTGGAAGCACGGCAGGTCAGAACCCTCGACTCTCTGGACAAAGATGGTGACCTGGATATCCGGCTTTATATTATGCTGGCTCCTTCATCAGAAAACCTCAGAACCTACGTTGAAAAAGGGCCTGTCAGCTCTCATCATCTGAATATTAGAGCAATCAAGCTTTATGCGGATGGCAGCCTGGGATCCCGCTCGGCTTTGCTGAAGTCTCCTTATTCGGATGACCCGGGAAACCGTGGTATCCGGGTGACTACTCCCGACAGTATCCGCCGGATCTGCAAAATTGCCTTGTTGCATGGATATCAGGTGAATACTCATGCAATAGGAGATTCGGCTGTACAGCTTGTTCTGGATGTCTATAAAGAGTTTTTGAAAGGGAAAAATGATCTTCGCTGGAGGATTGAGCATTCACAGGTTGTTGATCCGGAGGACTTTAACCTTTTCGGGGATTATTCGGTGATCCCTTCAGTTCAGGCAACTCATGCCACTTCCGATATGAGATGGGCATCTGCCAGACTGGGAGAAAAAAGGATTTCCGGAGCTTATGCTTATAAAAGACTGTTGATGCAAAATGGCTGGCTGGTCAACGGCACCGATTTCCCTATTGAGAAGATCAGTCCTTTGCTGACTTTCTATGCAGCAGTTTCCCGTCAGGACACTGAAGGTTATCCGGCCGGAGGCTTTATGCCTGAAAATGCTTTGACCCGCGAAGAAGCGCTTCGTTCCATCACCTTATGGGCAGCGAAAGGTGAGTTTGAAGAAAAGGTCAAAGGCTCACTCGAACCGGGTAAGATGGCTGACTTTGTCGTTCTTGACAAGGATATTATGAAAATTCCGGTAATTGAAATTCCCCAGGTCAGGGTTTTGAAGACATTTCTCGAGGGGAAAGAGGTTTATTCAATGAAATATAGAGTTCAGGAGAAATGATCCGTTCATATTCACCCGTCTGATAAAAATCAGAGATTCGTTCTCAGGAATTTTTCCTGTTCTCCCTATTATCGATAAATTTTACCGGTTTACGGCTGGATTCAGGATACATGAGAACATTGACATGATCGGCAGATTCGAAAGCGATGCTGGGAGCTACACGTAACTTTGCCCGGAAATGGTCTTTAATATCTTTTTCCCGGTGTTCAATGGGGGTATGGCTTCCTACATGGATCAGGATATCATCTGTGCCAATTTCGTTGGTAAATACTTCCACCACGTAATTCGTGATAAAGTAGATGTTATCGAGAATATCGTACAAGGCAGGAGGGTAAAGTGTTGTACCTTTGTATTTTATCATCTGATTTTTTCTGCCGATCACCGGTCCGATCCTCATGGTGGTACGGCCACAGGGACAGGGTTCAGTATGAAAATGACAGATATCGCCGGTTTTAAAGCGGAGTAACGGCATAGCTTCCACACCGAGAGTGGT
The DNA here is from genome assembly GCA_030706225.1 of Bacteroidota bacterium. Taxonomy (GTDB): domain Bacteria; phylum Bacteroidota; class Bacteroidia; order Bacteroidales; family FEN-979; genus JAUZOW01. The sequence goes on from JAUZOW010000060.1 coordinate 4,541, forward strand.
TACAGTAACTTCGCCGGCTTCTCCTTCTTTGACAGGATTGTCGTTTTCATCCAGGAATTCGACGATAATCAGTTCCGGATGGTGATGGCCGCCTTTCCCTTCACAACATTCTGTAAAGGATGTGCCCATTTCTGTAGAAGCATAGGTAGAATACAACTTGATTGGCCATTTTTCACAAATTCTGCGCCCCAGTGTATTCAATGAGAAATCATTGTTCCGGAGTGGTTCTCCGATACAAACAGCACCCCGGATGCTGCTTTGCAGGTAGTCGATATGATGGGAACCTGCATATTCGATCAGTTTCAGAATAAAGGAAGGTACCGCAATAAATGTATCTGGACTTACCCTGCGGATCGTGTCCCATTGCAGCTCAGGAATGCCGTTACCGACCCGGACAATGCTGCCTCCCATCATACGGATTCCTAGGAAATATGCAAGTCCGGCCATGAACCGCCGGTCAAGGGTGGTCATCAGCTGGTATGTGCTTCCGGGTTTGCCGCCGGCACACGTAAATGAAATGGCTTCATTGTACGCCAGTCTGTCAAGATCTTTATCGGTAGCTGCAAAGGTAACAGGGTCGCCTGCTGTCCCGGAGGTAGTAATATAATCGGATATCTTCTCCCGGGGAACACATATGAAATCCTTGTTTCTCTTCTGAAGGTCTTCTTTCCGGGTAACCGGAAATACCGGTAAATCAGCAACACCTTTGACTTTTTCAAGGTCAATGTGGTTATTTCTGAACATTTCCTGGTAAAAGGGAGATTTTGCCTGAAGATATGTCAACGCTTTCTGAAGTTGAATATCCTCAAAATGCCGGATCTCTTTTAACGGTTTTCTTTCAATTTCAGGGAAAAAGTTTTGTTTAGTCATTGCAGTATTAAAGAAGATTATATTTTAATGCCGATCATGATCCTCAGGGTATTGACCGGTACGTTATAAGTCGGTTTTTCGCTGTTGAAATAATTAAATCGTGTTTTTCCCCAGTTATACTGCATGGAAAATAACATAATCCTGTAACGGATACTGAGGCTGACTTCATTTTGAGTGAAGTTCTTTCCCCATTCATTATCATAATACCGTGCTATATATCCGTTCAATTTGTACGAAACATCAATCATAAGCCTGTCAATCGGATTAATAGTGATCACAGGCCCGAATTTCTGGCCCAGAAAATAGTAAAAGTAATCCCAGTTTTCTTCGTTACCTTCTTTGGATGGATTGGTTTTTTGAAAATTGAACGTTAAAAAAGTAGCGTCAATACCGGCTCTCAGGAATTGATGGGCAAATGTGGGTCCAAGATAGATCAGGAATCCCATATCAAGTGCCGGGCCGGTTTTGGCACCCAGGTAATTATGAGTGGAATCAATGGTTTTGGGAACCGGGTATTCCTGATAACTTTTAAAATTTCCTAAAGGAATAGAGGGGCCGATTTTCATGTAAAAGCCGCTGTTGATGGAGGAGTGGAGTAATCCTCCCTGTGAAAATGCCTGGTTCTGGAAGAGGATGAATCCGGCTAAAAGAAGAAAAAGGATAGATTTTTTCATGTGGCGCTTTTATAGGTAAAACCTTGTTGAATATTCAAAATTAGGAATAAATATAGATCAGGTCAAAAAATGATAATAATTCATATTATTTTTTAAGCGTTCCGAAATGATCTGCTTTTCTTCGGATGTCAGGTGATATTCATTTCTCCGGTAGTTTTTCACCGTATCCAGAAAGGCTTCCATCCTGTCTTGGCATTCATTTGTAAAGTCCATACCAAGATGTTTATAAATCTTTTTCACTTCATTCAGGGGATCCTTTTCAAGAGATTCAAACCGTACTTCGCACCATCTGTCATGAGGAATCTCCTGAAGATCTTTCCGGATCGTATTCAGAAACAGATCCAGAACATCTGCGACCTCTTCCGTTGTCGGAACTGCACATTTGCCATTCAGTCGGTTCTGTTTCTGAACAATTTTCCAAAGGTGAATGGAAGAAGGGACCACTTCGTAAGGATGCCGGTAGATATGAATGAATTTTGCTTTCGGGAACATCTTGCACAATTCAGGGATACGAAGGGAATGAAAAGGATTCTTGGAAATTATTCTTTTCCCTGTGGCAAAATGGATCTTTTTAAAGATACGGATAACATCTTCTTCCCATTGAAGCAATTCAGAAGGTTCAGGCAGGAATGAATTCATTCCCGACAGGAAATATTTTTCCGATTCAGGAAATACCAGCTTTTCCAGAGGGGAATAACCGGTTTCCCGGAAAATGGCATATTCATCTTCCTGCGGATCGTCAAGGGTCACGGTAACACGGTCCATTGGGCGGTATTTCGTGATAAAAAGCTTTATGATGGGATAGAAATATTTCCGTGAAGAGATGTAATTTTCAGGCATAACGACCTGGAAGAGGGTAGGAGCGGTAAGTGAAGGATCCTGGAAAATAAGTTGATGAAGGAATGTGGAACCGGTTCTCCAGTGGCCGACAATGAAGATTATATCTTCAGGTAAAGGAGATGAATCGATCTGAGTGCTGAATTTTCTTTTTTCGATGCAGGAAAAAATATATGACCAGAAAGAAGCCTGGAGAATAAACAGGATCCGTCCTGAAAAGTCAGGACGGAGAGAAAAAGGATTTTTATGTAAAAGCCGGATAAAACGAGGAAGGGTTATCCCTGCCGTTATGTAAGAATTTTTCAAAAATCAACAAAAATTAAATACTATGTTTGATGTTTTCCGCCTCAAGAAACTCCGCTATGCTGTTGATGGAATGAACGACATTCCTTGCAAGATTCTGATCGCCTATCCGGACATTGTATTTCCGTTGAATTGCCATGATGATCTCAAGTGCATCGACGGAGTCAAGTGTCAGGGGATTATCAGATCCGAAAAGCGGTTTTTCATCATCAATTTCTTTAATATTGACATCCGTGATCGAAAGTGTTTCCAGAATAAGTTGTTTGATCTCCAGTTTAAGGTCCTGCGTGGTTTCAGTAGCCATATCGTTGGGTGTTATACTGATTTATATAATTTTTTAAAAAATTTTTCTTCATTATCTGCCCTGTCGTAGAGCATTTTGCTTAATTCCTGCAATCTCTCAGGTCCAAGGTCTCTGTTTTTTCCGATTCTGGCAGAGAATAAGGAAATTTCCCGCCATCCGTCGCCGATTCTCATCATCTCCTTTGAAAAGTCCGCAAGCTCAGGACGTTTGAGAATTTCCGCGGCTTGTTGCAGAAAAGTGGCAAAGATAAAGCGGAATCCTCCGCCTCCGGTTCCCTGGTCCTCAAGAAGTATATTGATCTTCATAATCTCATGCGACAAATGTTCCGTATCGCGGGCTAACTTTGGCCATTCCGGAAGACGTTTCGCAAATTGCCGTATTCCCTTAACACCTAAAAAAGGGATCGGGATTTTAAGCATATTAAAGCAGGCTTTTCGGATGCCTTTTACGATGGCTTTATTGTAATCAATCTTTTCGGGAATATACTCCGGATAGAACAAAAATCCTTTGGGAGCCATATTTCCACCGGCAAAACGCGCTTTCTTCAGCGAAGATTCCTTCAACACCCCGAGATTCGGGAAATAGCTGTCGCTGATGATATATCCGGATTCATTTTTTCCGACAACAACGATATAATGAACATTGATATGAACTCTTTCCCATTCGGGAATGTAATCCATATAATAAAAATCCACCTGAACACCGACCGGTTTGTTCTCAGCCAGCAATTCGTCAAGCCGCTTCATGCCATACTCAGGGTCGCGGAACCGTTCAGTATGAAAACGTATCCCAAGTCTTTTGGAGACAGCTTTCCGCATTTGTCCGGGTTGACTTCTTAAAATAATGGTCGGAAAAGTAAAAGACTTCATTTTATGGAAATAGCCAAAAAAGATTCCGCTTGAGATCCCGAAAACCATTGGCTCGGTTATATCCAGCCCGGCATTGTTCAATAATGAAGTAACAGCTCCAGATTCACAATGAGCTGCCATTTTATGCGCGTAAGGAATAGTATTCATTCGTTAATCTCCTTTTCTCCGGCGGAGTGACCGGGAATATGAGTAAGTTCGAGTAAATCATTGACCTGTATATTGAATACCTCGGCATATGAATTCAGGATTTCAGCGGATATTTCTTTAAAATACCCGGGAAGCAAGTGTTTCCTGACTTTTGCTTTTCTGAGTTTTACACGAGAAGCAAGCTCTGATATTGTAAGATCTTCCATTACCATGAAATAATGAACCGGGCTGATTTCTCCGTTGATTACCTGATGACGGAGGGATTCTTCCAATGATTTTTGCTTCGATTCAAAATCATCCAGGTAGTTACGGGTAATATAAGATCCCGTTTGCATCGGGCCGTATTTCCCGTCCTCTTTCTCAACATACAGTATTAATTGCTGTTTCGGACAATCAACATATCCTTCCTTCTCTTTCATAGGATGCAGTTTCTTAAGAGAGTTCAATTCTTTTTTACAAAAATAAAAATGGAAAAGATCATCGCAAAAATAAAAAATAAAAGGAGCAATACTATATTGATAAATAGTGTACTAAAATTAACATCGGTTAAGAATGCATTGAGGTAGCTGTCAATTCCCCAGCAAATAGGGGAAAGATGGCTGATTACCTGAAGCCCTTTGGGAAATAAATAAATCGGGAAAAAAGTTCCGCTCAGCACACCCAATGTTATGATCAGGATCGAACCGAATAAAGCAGCCTGTCCGTGTGTGGTTGCCAATGATCCGACGATCAGTCCGAAGCCGATGGCAGCCAATGAAGACGCGATCGTAATGACAGCCAGCAGAATGTAATGGTTTCCGGGCTGAAAGGATGGCAGATGGAAGATGCTTTCCAGAAGCCAGACTCCTGCCATCAGCATCAGGATGCATTGAACTATGCAAATCAGTAAATAAACGATAACCTTCCCGGATAAAAATGTACTGTAATCAACGGGAAGAGTCCGGATCCGGACATAGGAACCGGAATTTTTCTCGGTAACCATGCTTCCCGACAGAGGGATTACAATGAAGAACATGGCAAAAAGTATGAAGCCGGGTACATTGTTCTGAACAGCACTTGGCTTTATCTCCGAGGTTCCTGTAACTTCATAGGATTCCCGTATGGGAGCCCTGCTTTTCAGTGATTTTTCTATGCTGTTTTCAATGAATTCCGAAGCAGGACCGGTCATAACGCTGATCATCTGCCTCAGGGTAATGCTGCTTTGTGCATTTTTGATGAAATAATTCAAAGAGCTGACCAGTGATTGCATATAAACTTTAGGCAGGGCAGGATCAAGGATCACCCGAATGAGAGAATCTCCCGGAAAGATCACTATTGCAACAGGATATTTTCCCCGGCTTACAAGATCCAGCGAGGAATTTTCCGTTACAGGTGCTTTTTTCAGAGAATCCGTCAGGGTGAAAAGATGGTTTTCTTTAAGCGATTTCCGGATAGAACCGGAAAGTTCCGACTTCGACAGATTGACAAAAAGGATCTTGGATTTCGATTCCTTTGAAGCCTGGATGGCGCTGTACTGGGCATAGGTAATGACTACAAGAAGGATCAGCGGCATCAGAAAAAGTATGATCACTCCGGGTAGATCGTGTAACAGGAGCAGGAATTCTTTTCTTACCGATGCAATCAGCTTGTGCATTTTTTCAGTTTATCCGAAATTTATTTTTTGACAATTTCAATGATGAAAACAGGTGAGATCGTAGGAATGATCTTTTTGATCCGGAGTCCCGCATTGTCAACCAGGTTTGTGAATTCTTTCCGGGTACGCTCTCTCCCTCCGGGCAGAAAGGCCAGCATCTGGATATCGATCAGCTTTCCGTAAGAAGGACGGTTGTTTTCTTCAATTACCATCTCTATAATAAGGATTTTGCCGTCATCAGGCATTACTTTCCGGATCCTTTCCAGAATTTCCGTGCAAGCGGTATCGTCCCAGTTGTGGAGTACGTTTTTCAATATATAGGCATTGGCTATCGGTGGAGTTTCCCGGAAAAAGTTTCCGGCTATAATTGAAGCCCTGTCCATGATACCATAGCGGGATAAAGTGTTTTCCGCATGGGTGAGCCCATCCTGAATATCAAACAAAATGCCTTTGCAACCGGGATTATTTGCAAGGATTGCAGAAAGCAATATGCCGTCGCCGCCTCCAATGTCTGCAATGACAGGATAACCGGAGAAAGAGTATTTACTCAGCAAGGAATCGATCGACATTTCAGTCAGATTAGCCATGGATTTGTCAAAAACAGATGATTCCGGTTTATCTCCTTCCAGGTATTCATAAATATTCTTTCCGTACAAAGAAGAAAAAGCATCTTTACCTGTTTTTACCGAATACATTAACTCGCTGAATGATGTCCAGTTCAGTTTCCCAAGATGTTGCAGAATCATGAACCTTAAGGATCCTTTTCCATCGATCATGGTTTTCGAAAGGCGGGTATTGACAAACCGCTTGTCTTTTCTCTGGCGGAAAACGCCCATGCTGGCAAGAGCTCTTAATATGCGGAAAAGAGAATCCGGATGTGAATTGGTTATTCCGGCAAGTTCTTCCACTGTCATGGCCTTGTCTTTCAATAATCCGGCAATATCCAATTCGGCAGCGACTTTCAGACAAGGGAGGAACCAGTAATACTGGAAATGTTCATACAACACAACATTGGCAGGAAACAACCTTTTATTCAGTGTAATAAGAAATTTCCGGAACCCATCAAGTGTTCGGATGAACCAGACGGGTGGCATTTTATGTATTGGAAATTCGGTCTTCATGAAGCCATGTTTTGCAGTGCGAAAATAATCAATCTGTTTGCTTTTCCGTGTAACTGTTCAAAATTGGACCCTCCAGGTTCCCATCGGGAAGAACCCCATCTGGAAGAATTCTTTAATTTCTCCGGTTTTAGGGTCAATCCGCTGAAGATAAACATTTGTGTAATTGGTCCTGTATTGTAAGTCCAGTACAAATTCCATATTCCGTCCCGGGAGATTGCGCTTGATTCCGAATCGAAGGGATAACCGTTTATAATCCGGGAAGCGTGATTGATAAGCGCGTGACCAGTCATATATGGATTCTCCGGAAGCTTTGGAAGCATCAACATCAAAAGGAAGATAAGGATTGCCTCCGGCGTATGTCGCTCTCAGTCCGACCGACATGACACCCCATTTCCGTTTTCCCATAATAAATTCATATCCTCCGACGGCATTCAGAACATAGTTGACATTGAAAGCAGTGCTCCGTTCTTTGCCATCATATCCTTTATATCTGGAATCAAACAATGAAGCAGTAAACAGGAAATAATAATTCATATGGTAAAATCTTTCCATAGTGAGTTCAATTCCGTAATTCATTCCGGTGCCTTTATTGATAAGACTGTCGCTGTATTGCCTGTCGAGGAAAAATTCGTGGCCTGAATTCAGCAATGAAAAAGAAGGGATGGAAGGTTTGACAGGAATATCGTAAAGGTATTGGAAATACACTTCTGTCTTGAACCGTAGATTTTCTGATGGGATAAAGTTATACCCCAGTGCAATTTGTGCATCCCGTGTGAAATTCAGGTTACGATTCGTCTGGATCAAACTTCCTTCCGGGGTTTTATCGAGGAGGAAATAGATAACTCGGGGTTGCATCTGGCTGTAAAGGCCGGTACCAAAGTCGATCCTGTGTTTTGCGGAGAGATTCCAGTTCAATCCGAAACGGGGTTCCAGCGCCCAGGTATGGTTCATCAGAAGAATGGATCCGAATATACCTGCAGTAAAGTCAAAAGAGGAGGAACGGACATTTTGCCATTGAGTGTATCCCCGGATCAAATCCATATTTTCACGGGAATCAGTATTTTTCAGGAAAGAGCCTTTCCACATTGCGCTGTCGGCATAATCCAGGAAATAATGATCGTAAGTGATTCCACCGTTCAGCGAGTTTTTAGGATTCAGCTTTTTCAGGATTTCAAAGGATCCGGTTACCTTGGTTTCCGAAGATCGTTCTCCAGCCCAGATTGATGGTGTTGAAGCGTTTATTGAGAAGGTATCGATCCGGGTATAAACCAGAGAGCTGACCAGGTAGATCATGGTTTTGATTTTCAGGGAATGATCCGGGTAAATCTGGTGTTGAATGCCCAGGACGCCCAGGTTGGATCCGTTGGCCAGGTCTTCTCCGCGATCGGAAAACATCCATTCGGATTGTTTTTTCGGGCTGTCGAAAAGCTGGATATAGCTTATCCCTCCAATGCCGGTAATGGTAAATGTTCCTGCTTTTTTAGTCGGGATAGAGAATTTAAAGTTAATGTCCTGGTATTGAGGGTCGATATTGATCAGATGGATTCCTGCGACCTTTGCCAGGTCGAGCAAGGAATAACGGTATGAAAAAAGGTAGGAAGCGCCGGATTTTTTGCTGAAGGGCCCTTCCGTGCCAATTTCAAGTCCGTTCCATCCCATACCTGCCCAATATTCCCGTTTTTCATTATTTCCGATGCGCATCCTCATATCAAAGATTCCGGAAAGGGCATTTCCATACTGAGCCGGAAAAGCACCGGAATAAAAGTCGGAATTCGTAAGCAGATTGTCGTTCAGGATTGTGACCGGTCCTCCGGTTGTTCCGACGGCTGCAAAATGATTTGGATTGGGGATTTCCATATCATCGAGTCTCCATTGCAGACCCATGGGAGTATTGCCTCTGACAATGATATCGTTTCGATTGTCGATTCCGGAAGTGACGCCGGCAAAATTCTGAGCCATCCGGGCGGGGTCATTATAGCTTCCTGCAAACCGGAAAGTCTCATCCACACTGAAAGACCTGACACTGACGGTAGCCATCTTGTTCAGGGATTCATATTTGTGATAATCTCCGCGGATTTCCACTTCTTTTGCAGAAATGGCTGATTCTTTCAGATAAACTGTCACTGTGGCTTCCTTTCCGGAACTCAGGATGATGTCGTCAGAAAGAAAGGGAAGATATCCCACGTAAGTCACTTTGATCCTTTTTTTACCGATGGGAATGCCGGGAAGCCGGAAACGGCCATTTTCGTCACTTACCGTACCGATCAGGGGATTGGATCCTTCAAGAATTATTGTAGCTCCGGAAAGAGGGGATTGGGTCTGCTGATCCAGGACACATCCTTTGATGGATGTATACAGGACCGGCTGAGCTTCAACCGGGAAATAAAATAGCAGAAGGATTGCGATCCGACAAAATAAGAACCTGATCCTGAAGTATGCGTTCAATTATCAATTCTTTATTCTTCCAATAATGCATCGACTTCCTCTTTGGATAATCTTGTCCAGCAAGGATTCGTCAGTTGGTCTTTTTCATGATTGAAACTGACCTGGTCGAAAGTTTCCTGGCGGAATTCCAGCTTGCTTCCATAATCCGGGGTATGTTCAATATAGATAAGATTTTCAAAAGTGGCATGGTTTTCATTCATAAGACGGGTTGCCAGGGGAGCGCACCACTCCGTAATGGAAGTGCCGGGGTTCAGCCGGTAAAGTTCAGTGACAATGATCAGGATTTTACCATCTTTTCTTTTGAATGTTCTGATTCCGCAACGGGAAGGGCTATCCCATTGTCCGAGATAGTCGTAATATCCTTCCATGTATTTGTTAAATTCGGGAACTGGATCCATTTTTCAATTTGTGAAGTAGTGAGATCGTGTAATGATTAGTGATATCAATCGATGTGATTAACTTGTTTTCCAAAGCTTTGATTGAGAAGATCGCGGCGGCGGGGTACATATGTTCCGTCATCTATTTCCCGTTGAATAACCTGTGAAATCAGGTTAAACATTTTTTTTGTCTGAGGTTCATCCTTATAAAAAGTATTCCAGGCGTAATGGTACAATTCCTGAAGGCGTTCCGGGCTCATGTGTTTGGGCTGGAAAACAACTTTTCCGGCATTGTAATGGTTCCAGTCATGATCGATGATCCGGTTTTGCTTCAGCATGTCAGCATAGGCTTTTGTATGAGGGAATGGAGCGAGGATCGTGAATTCCGCAAGATCCAGGTCGATTTCCAGCAGAAAATCGATCAGCCTCTTGATATCATCTTCCGTTTGGTTGTCAAGTCCGAGGAGAATTGTGCCTTCCACAGCGATACCGTAATCGTGGTACTGGCGGATACGGTTTCGGATATAATCGGAAGTATCGAAAACGGCCTGATAAACGTACCACGCACCGGCCTGGGCTGCCAGATCCAGTACATCATCTTTATCCTCAATGGTATGACTGACAAACTTCTTTTTCAGCGGAATCATTTCCCTGAACAGATCTTTTTCCCATTTGGTATCCAGAGCCAGTGAGTTATCCACAATGAATATCCGGGAATTATCCATGGATTCCAGTTCTTCCACTACTTTATCCAGAGGGCGTGGACGAAAGCCTCTGCCTCCCAGATAACGGACAGCACAGGGGTAGCAGTCGTAAATGCAACCCCTCGAAGCATGAAACAAGTCAACCATCCTGAATCCTTTATGATAGTACAGGTCTTTTTTCAGGATATCCCTTCGTGCTGACCCTATCAATGACATATCAGGTGGATTGTTGATGAAATTATAAATTTTTTGCAGCTTATTCTGGCGAAAATCTTCAAAAACCTTATCCAGTCTTCCTTCTACTTCACCAAGAAAAACAGAATCGGCGTACCGGAGGGTTTCTTCAGCATGCAGCATCGTGGAAATTCCGCCGAAAATCACTTTTTTACCCAGGGCATGGTATTTGTCAGCAATTTCCCATCCTCGTTTGACCTGGGTAGTAAGCATCATTGATATGCCAACAAAATCCGGTGTTTCGTCGATTACAAGATCTTCAACATTTTCATCC
>JAUZOW010000061.1 GCA_030706225.1 Bacteroidota bacterium
GCTATTATATCAATTACTGGATGGTTGACAATATCCAGCTGCTGGGTGCAACAGATCCTCACCATAATCCTTGCGTACTGGGATACAATTTCTATCTGAATAATGTTCAGTCCGGATATACACAGGATACTTTCTATAATATCCCGAGGACCCAGGCACTTTATGGACAATCGATTCAGGCAAGTGTACTGGCAGTATACGGAAGCGGTTATTCTGCAAAAGATTGCTACACGTTTACCTCACATTACCTGTATCCTCCAAAGAATCTGCAGGCACAGGCAATTGAATGCTATGCATATCTGACATGGGAAAAACCGGTCATTGAAGATCTTCTTCTTCTGGATCAGTCCTATGTAGCTCCGACCTCAACCGGCGAAGCTTCTGATGTCAGCGCAAATGGCGGAAAAACAAACTTTGTCCCGACAGCCAACCCGTCCAGTTCAAATACCGACGCAGTCGTGTTTGATAATGGCCCGATGGTAAACAGTGTTGGAACCGGTGCAGGTGGTGCTGACGAAAGCATCCTGATTTCACCGTTGACAAACTATGGATTCAACATGTCGCAGAGCCTGGGTTACAGTGTAGCCGAAGACTTCACAGTACCCGCCGGCGGTGGTTGGGATCCGACCGAATTTACATTCTACAGCTATCAGACAGGATCTTCCACGACCTCTACTTATACCGGAGTTTATTTCCGTATTTATGATGGCGATCCCAGTGCAGGTGGCAATGTAATTTGGGGTGATATGACAACCAACCGCATGACCTCTACCGCATTCTCTAACATTTATCGTAACAGTGATGGACCTAACGGATCAACCAACCGTCCTATCATGGCATTGGTTGCTGACGTAAATGGTATCCATTTAGCTCCTGGTACATATTGGATTGAATGGCAGGCAGCCGGCTCCCTGAGCTCAGGCCCGTGGTGTCCTGAAGTAACTATCAACGGACAGCCCGCAACAGGTAATGCCAAACAGTGGACAGGCTCATCCTGGTCTGACTTATCCGATGGTGGTTATCAGCAGGGTATGCCTTTCACAATCGCAACTGCTGGTGGTGCAACCGGTGGAGCACCTGACGGACTTGTTGGTTACAACATTTACCGCGACAACTCCCTGATTGATACTATCAACAATCCGGATGTACTTGAATATTATGATATGACTGTTGATCCTGGAAGACATACCTATGAAGTATCGGCCAGATATGACCTTACTAATTATGGTTTCCCGGGACAGTTTGACGAATCTTCTCTTGAAGGCCCGCAGAGGGTAAATATTGTTTGCGGACGTGAAATTCCGTTTACAGAACCTTGGGATCAGGGTTCCTTCTCTTTCAACGATTGGACACTGGATCCGGCTTCTCCGAATACCAACTGGACAATCAACACTGGTGAAGGCAATACTGCTCCTAGCGCTGACTTTACCTGGATGCCGTTTGTAACGAACTATGATCAGTCACTGACTACTCCGACGCTGAATGCAGGCGGATATACCTGTGCACAGATGTGGTGTGATTTTGATTATAAACTCGCTGACCGCAACGCAACAGGGAAAGAAAACCTGACCGTAGAATTATTCGTAAACAACAGCTGGTCGAAACTGGTAGAACTGACCAATAATGGTTCAGTAGACTGGACTTCACAGCACCTTGAAATCAACATGGTAAAAGGAAAATCGTTTAAAGTACGTTTCCGCGCCAATGGTGTAAATTCAGCTGACATTCTTCATTGGTTTGTAGATAACATCCATATTTATGGTGATTGCAATCCTGCAACTGACCTTGCATACACACAGTCACAGTTTACAACAACACTGACCTGGACGGCTCCTGAATGTACAGGAGGCGGTATCATCACCGATTTCATCTTTGATGATGGAACATGGGAAAATGGTTGGCGTTACAATTCTGGTGTAGTAGGCTGGATGGGTAATGAATTCCCGATTGCCTCTACTGTATCTGGTGTTCTGCAGACGATCCATCTGTATTTCGTTGATAATGGAACCGGAGCAGCTCAGAATATGCAGGTTGATATCTTCGACGGTGGCCAGAACCTGGTTGGTTCTTCAGCAACCTTCTCAGCTAACGCTGCTGAAGTTTGGCTTGATGTTCCTGTAAACAACATTCCATTCTCAGGCATGTTCTATGCTATGTTAAAATGGGACAACCTTTCAGGAAACAGCTACTATCTTGGCGACGATGAAGATGGTCCATATGCATCACAAGACCTCGAATGGGGTTATGATGGAAGCTCCTGGAGCAAGATGAGCTCAACACCTTGTGTATTCATGGTAAGAGCCACAGCTTTAGTGGGTGGAGACCTGAAGACGGTAGAACTGACACCGACCAATGCACGTCCGGTATCACATGCTATCATGAACAGGGCATTAGTATCTTCTTCCAATACCAAGGGTAATTCCGGTAACCATTCAGTTATGGGTGTAAAGATTGGCAACGCTGACAGCACGACAATCGTTGGATACAATGTATATCGTACAGATAACACTGGTTCACTGCCGTTCAGCCTGCGGAATACATCACCGGTACCGGGAACCACTTATGTGGATACCTATCCGAACACAACCGAACCGGGATCAATCTTCAAATATTATGTAACAGCTCTGATGCAGAACTCGCTGACAGGAGAAATGCTGCCTTGCGAACCGGCATCGGATACGATTACAGTAACCTTCCCGGCTGTAGGTATCAACGAAGTATCGAACAACAATATCTCGCTGTACCCGAACCCGGCTAACGATAACGTTAATGTGGTATCGACAAGCAATATTAAATCAGTTGAAGTACTGAACTACATTGGACAGACGGTTTACACGAATAACAATGTAAATACGAAGAAAATGATGGTTAACGTATCGACACTGAATGCAGGTGTATACTTTGTAAAGGTAACAACCGATCAGGGTATCAAAACTGTTAAAATTACTGTCGCTCACTAATCCTTAAATGGAATATAACAGAAAAGGCCATCCATGTGGATGGCCTTTTCTTTTTTACCTTTGTACCATGATCTCTGTAAATAATCTATCGGTTCAATTTGGAGGAACTTCCCTCTTCAGCCATATCTCGTTTATTATAAATGATCGTGACCGGATAGGTCTTGTCGGAAAAAATGGCGCTGGTAAATCCACATTGTTGAAAATTATCAAAGGATTACAGATTCCTGATGAAGGGGAAGTAGTCGTACCGGATGGATGTACCATAGGATATCTTCCTCAGGAAATGGCTTTGGGAAGTAAACTTTCGGTTTTTAATGAAGCATTGAATGCTTTCTCAGAGATCAATACCCTTAAAGAAAAAATTGAGAGGCTTCAGGGAGAGATTAAAAAAAGAACGGATTATGATTCTCCTGAATACCAACGTATGCTGAGATCCCATGCAGATGCTATCGAGAGATTCCATCTGCTGGAAGGACATTCCATTCATGGAGATGTGGAAAAAATCCTTCTCGGACTGGGCTTCACTTCAGATGAATTCAGCCGGCCGGTTCATTCCTTCAGCAGCGGTTGGCAAATGCGCGTTGAAATTGCCAAGATACTTCTGCAGGAACCTGACCTGATATTGCTTGATGAGCCCACAAATCACCTGGATATTGAATCTATTCAATGGCTCGAAGAATTTATGGGACAGTTCAAAGGTGCTGTTATCCTGGTTTCTCACGACAGAGCCTTCCTGGATAATGTAACTAAAAGGACGGTTGAAATTTCCCTGGGAAAATTATTCGATTACAAGGCAAACTATTCCGGATATGTTGGATTACGGGAAGAAAGGCTTGAAAGTCAGATGGCGGCTTTTAATAATCAGCAACGGCAGATTAGACAAATAGAAAGGTTTGTAGAACGCTTCCGGTATAAAGCAACCAAAGCCCGCCAGGTTCAGTCGAGAATAAAAATGCTGGAAAAAATTGAAGATATAGAATTGGATATTTTCGACGATTCCGCCATTTCCTTTCACTTTCCTCTGGCACCTCATTCCGGGAATATTGTTTTGGAAGCTCACGAACTTTCAAAAAGCTACCCTCAGAAACAGGTTCTTCACGGACTTGATTTTTCTGTGATTAACAAAGACCGGATCGCTTTTATCGGGAAAAACGGAGAAGGGAAAACAACCTTATCCAAAATCATCGCCCGGAAGTTGGATTATCAGGGAGACCTCAAATATGGACAGAATATTGTTCTGGGGTATTATGCCCAGGATCAGTTTGATCTTCTTAATCCTGAAAGAACTGTGTTTCAAACCATCGATGACATTGCATCCGGAGAAATCCGGCCTCGTATCAAAACATTACTCGGTGGATTTTTGTTTAGTGGCGATGATATTGAAAAGAAAGTAAAGGTACTTTCCGGAGGGGAAAAATCAAGACTATCTCTTGCCCGGCTGATCCTTACTCCCAGTAACCTGCTAATCCTTGACGAACCTACAAACCACCTTGATATGCGTTCCAAGGACATTTTAAAGAATGCTTTAATCCATTATGACGGTACACTTATCATTGTATCACACGACCGGGATTTCTTGCAGGGGCTTACGAACCGTATTTTCGAATTCAGGGATGGGAAAATCCATGAATATCTGGGTGATATTTATGACTTCATGGAATCAAAAAAAATACATTCGCTTGATCAGTTACAAACACCTTCTGATAAACGAAGGAAAGAAGATAAGGAAGGAGTTTCCGCCAATAAGCTGAACCGGGAAAGAAAAAAAGAACATGAAAGAGAATTAAGGAAGATTCGTACACAGATCGCCCGTTGTGAAAATGATATCGAACAACTGGAAGCAGAAGTCAAAAAGAAGGAAGAAATTCTTATGTATCCTGAAAAGTTTCCGGAAATGATACGAAGCGGTCACCTTTACAAAGAATATGATGATCTGAAAAAAGAACTAAACAAGACCATGGAAGATTGGGCAGAATGGAATGAAAAGCTGGAATTGCTTTCAAATAAATTTTCTGATGGATCTGATAATACAGGTAATACTCTGCCGGTTCAGTGATCTCTATGTAAAATCTGATTGGAGAGAGACAGGATCTCTTTCTTATTCTGTTCCAGAACCCTTACAGAATGAAGACATTTCAGGGCTGAAGAATAATACTTTTCCATTTCATGAAGGGTATCCTCACGGATTCCCAACCGGATATAGATATCTTTTACACCCTTTATCTTAACAGCAGGATCCGGAAATTCTTCCGTAAACCAATGAATAAGTTCCTGGTAGTCGCTATCTCCGGCTTTATTAAAAGCTTTTAATAAAAGGAAGGTCTTTTTATTGCAAACAATATCTCCACCAATCTCTTTACCAAAGACTTTTTTTTCACCAAAAACATCCAGAAAATCATCCTGGAGCTGAAAGGCCATTCCTATATTGATACCGTACTCATAGAGCGCATCAGCATCATCAGGATCGGCATGAGCGATCAGTGCACCCATCTTCAGACTGCAGGCAAGGAGAACCGCTGTTTTAAGCCGGATCATTTCAAGATATTCGGGAATAGTGACATCATCCCTGGATTCAAAATTCATGTCCCACTGTTGCCCTTCGCAAATTTCAATAACTGTACGGGTAAAAAGTTTTAATGCATCCGGAAGGATGTCAGGCTGCAATTCCGATAATTTCTTACAGGCTAAAGCAAACAGGGTATCGCCTGAAAGAATGGCATGATTTGTATCCCATTTTTTATAAACGGTTTCATATCCCCGGCGCAAAGGCGCCTGATCCATTATATCATCATGAAGAAGAGTGAAATTATGAAGGAATTCAATCCCGATGGCTGCCGGCAAAGCGTTTTCAATATCCCCTTCAAAAAGATCACATCCTGACAATACCATGAGAGGCCGGAGACGCTTTCCGCCGATTGACAGAGTATAATCAATAGGTTTGTACAATTCTTCAGGTGTTCCGATAATTTGCAGGGACGAGAAAACTAAAGATATCCGATGCTGAAGATCTTCAAGGGTATGCATAAGTTTGATCAATTTATTCAGTCATATTCATGAGATAATTGCCATATCCGCTTTTTAAAAGAGGTTTTGCAATACATTCCAGTTGTTCCCGGTTGATGAATTTCATCCGGTAAGCCACTTCTTCAATACACCCTATTTTAAGACCTTGACGGTCCTGAATTACTTCGACAAACTGGGCTGCCTGTAAGAGAGATTCAAAAGTTCCGGTATCCAGCCATGCAATTCCTCTGCCCAGAACACCTACATTCAGAAGACCGGCTTCCAGGTAATAACGGTTTACATCTGTAATTTCATATTCTCCGCGGGCGCTGGGACGTATATTCTTTGCTACTTCCACAACGGAATTATCATAGAAATACAAGCCTGGAACGGCAAAGTTGGATTTTGGTTTCTTGGGTTTTTCCTCAATGGAAATTGCCTTGAACTGGTCATCAAATTCAACTACACCATATCTTTCCGGATCATTAACATGATATGCGAATACTACTCCTCCGTCGGGGTCGTTGTTTGCCTGGACAAGCTCCGGCAGTCCATGACCGAAGAAAATATTATCTCCCAGGATCAGGGCAACCTTATCTTTTCCGATAAATTTTTCACCGATCACAAATGCCTGTGCCAGTCCATTTGGAGTCTCCTGAACGGCATAGGTGAAAGAACATCCCAGTTGGGCACCGTCTCCCAGAAGCATCTCAAAATTCGGAAGATCGTGGTGCGTTGAAATGATCAGAATATCACGGATGCCTGCCATCATAAGAACCGACAATGGATAATAGATCATGGGTTTATCGTAAACCGGCATCAGTTGCTTGCTTACAGCAAGGGTCAGTGGATGTAGTCTGGTACCGGCACCGCCGGCGAGGATGATTCCTTTCATATCAATGAATTTTACAGGTAAATGTAAAAATTATTTTTCAGAGTACTGCCGGGAACCAGAGAATACGGTTACAAACCCTGAATGAAAAGAGTTATCTGGATTTAGGTTTCCTGATTTTTTCTTCTTCTATTCCGCCATTTACAATATCGCCGTCCTCTTCAAAAACTTCAAGAATGGGTTCTTTTTTAAATGCTTTCGTTGTGCTCCACTTGTCTAACGACAGCAGCAGGGAAGGGAGAATGAAAATATTCAAAAGTCCTGCGACAAGAAGTGTGACGGAGATCAGGAAGCCAAGTGCCTGGGTTCCTCCGAAAGAAGAAAGAATGAATATGGCAAACCCAAAGAAAAGAACAGTAGATGAATAGATCATACTGTAACCCGTTTCTTTTAATGCAGAGATTACCGAACTGGGGATGTTTCCCTTTGTATGCTTTAACTGCAGGCGATATCGTGAAAGATACTGGATCGAGTTGTCGACTGAAATTCCAAGAGCTATGCTGAAAACAAGAATTGTCGAAGGTTTTATTGGTATTCCAAGGAATCCCATTAATGCTCCGGTCATCAACTGGGGAATGAGGTTAGGAATCAAAGAAATCAGGATCATTCGCCAGGAAGTGAACAGGAAAGCCAGAATAATAGCTATAAGAGCCAATGCCAGGATTATGCTTTCCCACAGGTTCCGGATCAGGAAATTGGTTCCTTTCAGGAAAACAACACTGGTTCCGGTTATGGTTACTTTATATTTAGCAGGATTGAAGATGGAATCAATCCTGGGTTTAAGATCATCCTGGATCCGCTGGATATCATTTGTTCCGATATTGGCCATTTGAACAGATATCCTCGTAATCTGGTAGTTCGTATCAATGAAATTCTGAACAAGTGTTTTCTTTTTAGATTTCAGCGAAGGAATATAACTTCCGATAAAGACAAGCTCGTTGGAGCTGGGAAGGTCATAAAAAGAAGAATCTCCGTTATAAAAAGCCTGACGTGCCGTTTTCACCACTTCTACAACAGAAATAGGCTTTGAAAGCTCCGGATATTTTCCAAGAAGATCCTGAAGCCGGTCAATCCTGTTCAAGGTGGAGAAAGAAAGGACTCCTTTTTTCTTTTTTGTATCTACGGTGATTTCCAGAGGCATAATCCCTTTGAAATTCTTTTCAAAGAACATCATATCTGTATACAATGGATCATGTTTTGGAATATCGTCTACGATCCTGCCGGTCACCTTCAGCCGTGTCACTCCGAATACTGCGATAATGATGAATACAAGCGTCACCAGATAGATAGAATTCCTCTTTGTTGTGATCAGCACGATGGCTTTATCAATAATTCCTTTGGCAATACTTTTCTGCAGATGCCGGGTGTCCTTAAAATGTGGGGGAGGAAGGAAGCTGAAGAAAATAGGTACCAGCGTAAGAGAGAGAATGTATGCCACCATTATGTTCAGGGATGCAATCAGCCCGAATTCAACGAGAAGCTTGTTATTTGTGATGATAAATGCGGCAAAACCGGTTGCAGTAGCTGCATTGGTTAAAAAGTTCGCTTTGCCGATCCTTTCGATCATCCGCGATAACGATTTAACTTTATTCTTATGATGATCGTATTCAAAATGGTATTTATTCAGGAGGAAAATACAGTTTTCCACTCCAATTACGATCAACAGGGGAGGTATGATACCGGTGAGGATGGTAATTTTATATCCGCAAAGCCCCATCATTCCTAATGCCCAGACAACACTGATAGCAACGATGATTACCGGAAAGAGTACGGCCTTCCAGGAACGGAAAAAGATAAACAGGAAAATGGCTGCAACAATGAGAGCCAGGATAATGAACAGCTTAAGTTCGGTTTCTACTTTTTTTGATAAAAAAGTACGGATATAAGGTAATCCTGAATAATGGACCTGAAGATTATTCTTTTTCCCGAATTGATTGGCTCTGTCCCTGATATTCCGGATAAGCTCAATCCGGCTTTTGCTGTTCAGCTTATTCTTGTCGAGCGTAACCATCATCAGGGTGGCATGAGTGCTCTGGTTGTAAATTAGATTTTGGTATAAAGGAAGGGAAAGGATCTTGTTCCGGATGGAGTCCATTTCCTTTTGATTTACCGGCTTACGGGGAGATACCGGGATAAAATCAAATTTCTTCAGGGAATCATTTTTTACCAGCTGATAAAGCCGGGAAATAGAAAGCACTTCTTCCACACCGTCGAGCTTTCTCAGGTCTGTAGCGAGATCGAACCAGTCGTTAAATGTACTCTTCTGGAATAAAGTAGGATCCTGAATACCGATAAACAGGATGGTACCGTCTTCCCCAAATTGTTTTTTGAAATTTTCGTAGGTAACGGTTGTGGAATCCTTGGCCGGAAGCATCCGGGCCATTTCGTAGGACATTTTAACGTCCTTTGCAAACCAAGCAAAGAAAAGTGTAATTATCCCAATGAAAACCAGGATTTTAACCCGGTCTTGTAAAATTCGCCTTACGATAAAATTCCACACTTGGAGAAAGAAATGAGGGTGCGAAATTACTACATTCTTCAGAATATCTGGTTACTAAATATGCGAATAATCCGGCCGGAGTTTGTAATTTTGCAAACGGATTGATGGTAAAAGGCAAAATATCAATTTGATACACTTCGGGTTCAATACTATATTATGAAAAAAATTTTATTTTTGGATACCGTTCATGATCTTATTCGTGAAGAACTTACAAAAAACGGTTATGTCTGTGAACCGTTTTCCGGATTTAATCGTGATGAACTGAAAAAGATTATTGGGGACTACTTCGGAATCATTATCCGGAGCAAATTTCGTCTTGACAGTGAACTTCTTTCTCTGGCCGATAACCTGCATTTTATTGGCAGGGTAGGATCCGGCCTTGAAAATATTGATACTGCTTTTGCAGCAAAAAAGAATATCCTTTGCCTGAATTCACCGGAAGGTAACCGGGATGCTGTTGGAGAACATGCACTTGGCTTGCTTCTCTCGCTTATGGATCATATCAACCGTGCTGACAGACAGGTACGTGAAGGACGATGGGAACGTGAAGGCAACCGTGGAAACGAGATTAAGGGAAAAACCATCGGAATCATAGGCTATGGAAATATGGGAAGTTCTTTTGCCCAGCGGTTAAAAGGATTTGAAGCGCGGGTTATATCCTATGATAAATATAAAAAAGGATATTCCGATGGAAATACTGTTGAAACCAGCCTGAATGAGATTTTCGAGACTGCCGATATCCTGAGCCTCCATGTTCCGCTTACGGAAGAAACTCATTATATGGTGAATTCCCTCTTCCTGGAAAAATTCAAAAAAGATATCTGGTTTGTCAATACTTCCCGTGGACCCGTTGTTAAAACATCCGATCTGATCTGCAAGCTTCACGAAGGGAAGATCCGTGGTGCAGCTCTTGATGTGCTTGAATATGAAGCAGGATCATTTGAGGATTTATCTAAAAATCTTCCGGAGGAATACAAAATCCTTACAGGGTCCGACCGCGTGGTTCTTACTCCACACATCGCAGGATGGACCCATGAATCCTATATCGGACTAGCCCGGGTGCTGGTGGATAAAATCCTTGAAGCGTTTCCCGGTTCCCGCTAAAGGAAGCCCGATTTTCTTGTTCTTTTTTACAAAAACAGATACTTTTGTATCCGGAGGATTTCACTATATGAAACTTGAGCAAAAACTATTTACCGGAAAAACGTTGGCTATCTTATCCGGAGGCGGAGATACACCTGCAATCAACCATAGTATTGAATCTATTCGTAACCGGGCTTCATTGCTCGGTTATAAAGTATTTGGTATCCGGAATGGATGGAAAGGTCTTTTGGGTGATGGCGATATTGTCGACCTGACCAATCAGCCCTATGACGGATGGTATGGAGGTACTGCACTGCGTTCAAGCCGTACAAATCCTTTTCCTTCTAAAAAGAACCCGGAAAGCCGTGTCCCGCAGGTATTGGCAAACCTGAACCGTTATAAAATTGATGTTCTGGTGACAATCGGAGGGGATGATACCAACGGCGCTGCTAAGCGCCTTTTTGAAACGGAAGGTATCCCGGTGATCGGTTTCCCAAAAACTATTGATAATGATTTAAGGACAAGAACTCTTCATAAATACAAAGGTGAAAAGATCGAATCCGTTCTTTGTCCCGGTTTTCCTTCGGCTGCAAAAGCTATCGCTGAATTCACAGCTAAGATCCGGACGACAGCCGAATCCCATTCCCGCATCATCGTGCTGGAAGTTATGGGCAGGGATGCCGGATGGCTTACCGGAAGCGCTGTTTTCGGTGGGGGATGCCTGGGGCTTGTTCCGGAATATGAGATCACAAAGGAAAGAAAAGAGGTGTTTTTTGAAAGAGTGAAAGAAACTTATCTGAGTTCACCCAAGAAATATCTTGTGATCCCTGTAGCTGAAGGTGTCAGATGGTACGATGAGAAAACAGGGAAAGTGGATGTTGTTTATGCAAGCCCGGAAGTGGATGAATACGGACATCCACGTTTTGGAGGCATCAGCGGTATTATTGCTTCTGAGCTTTCAGCCGCCCTCGGAATCGAAGCCCGTGCACAGATATCAGGCTATTACCCACGCTCTGGCCATTGCCGGAAATATGACCGGAGGCTAACTTCTGCTCTGGCCGATAAAGTAGTCGACCTGCTTTTGCGCGAGGATTATGGACAAATGCCGGTACTTAAAAATATCGTTCCCTTTATGGAACTGGAGGAATTCAATACTACCAGCATAGATATGGGCGCGATAGGTAATAAATGTTTACCTGAGGAATATTATAATATCCAGAATTTCTCTTTTACGGAAACCTATCTGAATTTTCTGTCAAATATTCTGGAAAAGCCTGAAAATGAAGATTTTAGATATGACTTCCCGGTTGTAATCCCGGAATAATAAGTAAGTGGATTGTATTACGGGTCCTTTGTTCTAACAACACTTCTCTTTCTTTAACCACTTTGCGGATCGCCATGGGAGTATAATGACGGATCGTGTATAATTCAAGCCCTGCATTATATCGGACATTGTAATTCAATTGCAGATCCGACAGCAATAACGGCAGAATGTGGTCGTTGTCATCCACGCAAACGGAAAAAGAGACTGCGGAATTCTGCATGACATTTACTTTTACTCCCCGTTTGGCAAACAAAGTAAAAATCTGTCCCAGATTTTCTTCCAGGATGAATGAAAAGTCTTTGGGCGACAAAGAGATAAGTACCTGGTTTGTTTTCCGGATATAAATAGGGAATGGTACGCTCCATTCTTTCAGATTTTTAATAATGGTTCCTTCTTTGGAAGGCTTCAAAAACGATTTTACTTTCAGCGTAATATTCGCATTCTCAAGAGGCTTGATTGTTTTGGGATGAATGATGGAAGCTCCGTAATAAGCCAGCTCGATAGCTTCCAGGTAAGAAAGTGTATCCAGCTTTTTAGGATTATGGAACCATTTCGGATCGGCATTCATGACACCCGGAACATCTTTCCATATCGTCACTTCATCAATTCCCAGTGAGAAAGCAAAGATGGCGGCAGTAAAATCTGAACCTTCTCTTCCCAGGGTAGTTGTATTCCCTTCCGGATCTCTTCCGATAAATCCCTGTGTAAGCGCAATTTTCCCCTTCTTGTTTTCTTCACAAAAGAAGGTTTCCATGGTATCTTTAATGCATCGGCGGGTTTGTCCCCAGTCAATTTTTGCGTCCCTGTACGTGGAATCGGTCCGGATGAGGTTTCTGACATCAAACCACTGGTTTTTGACTCCTGCAGATTCAAGATAATGATGGAGAATGGTTGTGGAGATCATTTCTCCATAACTGATGAGTTGGTCATATTCGAAATTGTAATCCCTTTTCTGTTCCGCATCCAGATGTCCTTTGCGGATATGACCCCGAAGGTGGTCAAACAGGGTTTCCACTTCCTTGTAAACGGGATTTTCTTTCGCAGGAAACAGCTCATTCAGAATTGAAAAGTGAAAATCGTAGATTTTCTGAAAAGTATCTACAGTAGCAACATAATCATTATTCAGAAAATGGCTCAGCAGACCTTCGAGGGCATTTGTCGTCTTACCCATGGCAGATACAACCAGAATAAGATCATTTCCCCTGGAATGTTTCAGTATAGTGGCTACATTTTGTACACCTTTAGCACTGTTGACAGATGCACCGCCAAATTTAAAAACCCGTATTTGCATGCGGCAAAGATATTCAAAATGAATGAAATTAGGTTGAACAGGTATTTAACGTAAATTTGCACCCCGATTCCTGTCCGGATTGATTTTATAGAGACATTTCTTCTTGAATAAAGCGAAATTATTATCGGTTTTTACTTCGGATCCCCGTATTGCTGCTATTGCCGGGGCAGGGCCGGGATCGCGTATTTTTTTGAAAGGGCTTATCGGCTCTTCAAGATCTTTTTACGGTGCCGGGGTATATGAAACCGGCAGCATTCTTAATCTTTTCATTCTTCCCGATAAAGAAGCAGCTGCTTACTTTTTCAATGATATAGAAGAGGTTCTGGAAGATAAAAACCTTCCAGCCGATAAAAAGAAAGTACTTTTTTTCCCTTCTTCCTTTAAAAAGGATGATCCGGCCGGGAAGAAAGATAACCAGGGATTGCTGGCAAGGACAGAAGTTTTGAACCGTATGTTCTCCAAATCCAAAAAATGTATCCTGGTTTCCTATCCGGAAGCTCTTTCCGAGAAAGTGGTCAACCGGGAATACCTGGAGAAGAATACTCTTCATCTCCTTCTGGGGGAAGCTGTTTCCCTGGATTTTGTGCTGGATCTTCTGATTGAATATGAATTTGAACGTACGGATTTTGTCGTCGAGCCAGGACAGTTTTCTCTTCGCGGAGGACTGATCGATGTTTTTTCATTCGGAGGGGAATATCCTTACCGTATTGAATTTGAAGGAAACCGGGTGGCATCACTTCGTTCATTCGAGCCTGCAACACAGCTTTCGGTTGAGAAAATGGAAGAAATCACGATCATTCCCGATGTACGGATCCGTCCGGAAAAAAAGATACGGTTTGACCCTTTGTTTGAATTTTTTCCAACAGATTCCGCGGTCTGGATCGATGATGCGGCAACCCTCCGGGAGATTACCATACCTGATGAATCCGGCAGGATGTTTCTGGAAGGTCCGGATCTCCTGAAGACAATCGGGAAATTTACAGTCCTTGAAATGGGGAAACAGCGCTATTTCAGGGAAGGGAAGGAGATCCGCTTTGAAATGTCTCCTCAGCCCAGCTTTCATAAGAATTTCGATCTTCTTTTCAATAATCTTTTGGAGAATTCCAGAAACGGGTTTAAAAACATCCTGTTTGCTGATAATCCCAAGCAAAATAATCGTCTTAAAACCATTCTGGAAGATATTGGTGAGAAGCATGAACCGGTTCCACAGGAAAATATCGATATTTTAAATCTTTCCATTCATGAGGGCTTTATAGATAAGAATCTGAAGATCGCCTGTTATACCGATCATGAAATTTTCGAAAGGTATCATCATTACCAGCTCCGGGATGGATACAGCAGCCAGGAAGCGCTAAAATTAAAAGATCTTTACGACCTGAAACCAGGAGATTATGTGACCCACATCGATCATGGGGTGGGGCGGTTTGACGGACTGGAAAAGATTGTGAATAACGGGAGAGAGCAGGAAGCAATCCGGCTGATTTATAAGAATAACGATATACTTTATGTAAGCATCCATTCCCTTCACCGTATCTCAAAATATATTGGTAAAGAGGGAACACCCCCGGTCCTGAACCGGCTGGGTTCGGATGCCTGGACCCGCCTTAAAAACCGGACCAAAAGCAAGGTCAAAGACATTGCACGCGATCTTATTAATCTATATGCCAAGCGCCGTTCCACCGAAGGATATAGTTATGCTCCCGATTCATACCTTCAAACGGAACTGGAAGCTTCCTTCCTTTATGAGGATACTCCGGATCAGATCAAGGCGACAAGAGATGTCAAAAAAGATCTGGAAGCTACTTTCCCGATGGATCGTCTTATTTGCGGAGATGTAGGATTTGGGAAAACGGAAATAGCCATCCGTGCTGCTTTTAAAGTAGTGTCGGAAAGCCGACAGGTAGCAGTACTGGTGCCGACCACCATCCTGGCTCTTCAACATTATAAAACCTTCTCGGAAAGGTTAAAGGATTTTCCTTGTACCATAAATTATATCAACCGGTTTAAAACAGCATCAGAACGGAAACAGATACTGAATGAACTGGAAGAAGGTAAGCTGGATATAATCATCGGGACTCATCGCCTGCTCAGTAAGGATGTACACTTTAAAAACCTTGGCTTGCTGATCATTGATGAAGAACA
>JAUZOW010000062.1 GCA_030706225.1 Bacteroidota bacterium
CCCATGTACTAATTGACCTAAGTACTAATTGATCTAATTGACCTAAGGAAGAATTGACCTAAGGAAGAATTGACCTAAGGAAGAATTGATCTAATTGACCTAAACAAATCACAATGACCAAGTTCCAATTTCAAATAGCTCATGGTTCGTCTTTAGGTTTTGATCATTAGAAATTGGATCTTGATTAGAAATTAGATCAATTAGATCAATTAGATCAATTAGTACTTAGGTCAATTATCTTATTTCAACATATTCCTTTATCTTTTTGAACACCGAATCATTTATCCCTGTCACATTTTTTAATTCGGAAATCTCCTTGAACTTCCGGTGTTTGTCGCGATAAAGTATGATCGGGCGTGATATTTCATATGGAAAATAGGGATGAGAAAGAAGTCTTTTAAAAGTGACAGCATTAAGGTTTATCCGGTGAATAGAATCGGTTTCGACAGTGACATTTTTCCGGATGCTGTTAAACCGGGATGAATCCATTCCAAATACTTCGAGCAACTGATCCGGGCTGATAAATCCACCCAGCCGATTCCTGTACCATATAATTCTTCTGGCAAAGGCAGGGCCAATTCCCCTGAGTTGTTGAAGCGACATAGTATCTGCCGAATTCAATTCAATAATCAACAGGTCTTTAATTTCTTTATGGTCAGGGTAGTTGGAATCCATCGCATTTATAAATTTTTTCCCGTTAAGAAAAAAAGAAAAATGCTTTCTACCCTTGTTTTCAATTGAATCCTGAATTCTGACATGATTTTCAAATTCCAAGATCTCTTTTTCAAAGGAACTGAAATCCTCTGTATGTTCAGGAATCAGCAAGGGTAGAAACAGGTTGAACAGGATCAGGCAAGCCAGAATAAATAACAGAACAAACACCCCCTTTTGTTCCTGACGGTTGAATGTAAAATATTCCTTTATCTGATGAGAGATATTCATGATCTGTTCTGAGGAGGAAGTAGTTGAATACCAATCCGGCATTCAAGACATTTTTTCAGGTCACAATACTTTTCTTTTAACTGAATCAGGCTTTGTGTTTGCATAGCATTGAAAACAGGTAAACCCAGGGCTTTCCAGTGTCCCAGTTCAGAATTCATCTCACCGGGAAGTTCTTCCAGCATCTGCAATCCTTTCTCTTTGTAATCAGAAATACCTCTGTAATCTCCATAAAAGAAGATAAATGGGATGACCAGATTTAAAAGCAATAAATGCACAGAAGCCGGACCCAAAATTTTATGGCGATGAGTGGAAAGCTTATCAAACAGAAAATAATCATTCCAATAATCAGAAGCCCTTACAGAAAACAGATTGACCAACTCAGAAGTGGACTCAGCATGTAACACTCTCGCTAATAAATTCTTTGACTGATAGATGCACATAGCTAATTGGGCGATCCGGATGGTTGGAAAATTAGAAGGGCGAAGGCGGAGAAATTTCCAGATTGACGGATTTAAAGGTTGCAATCCATATTTATGTTTCAGAAACTGGTACTCCCAGTCAAGTTGACGAGGATATTCACTGGAAAAATTATTTATCAGCATCCCTGATTGTCCGAATAAAAGGGATTCCAGCTGAAACAGATTATCCTTGTGTTTCAATAATATTTTTAACGGCAAAGAGTGGGCAAGCATTTCAAATGGAGTGGCATTTATCCGGAAACCAAATGCATGAGCAAGATGAAAATAAAAAGTCTCATCCCAGTCATAGGCATAGTTCTCCAGTGTCATAGCAAAACGTTTGCACCGGTCTTCCAACCGTTCTGTCATCAGAGCCGGAGACCATTGAATAAAGTGAAAAGGATCGGTATCATGGATCAGCTTTTCGCAAGGGATCCAGTTGTGGTTACCAATAAAATCTTCATATTTTTCAAATATCTCCGGAGGGTATTGATCATATATTTCCAGTGTTGGAACAGGAATATTGTGGCCGTTTCTGACCGGCATATCATCGTTATGTACCACATGAAGGATGATATTATCATAAGCGCTGTCGAATTGATGCTGATGCCGAAACCAATCTGATGCATGAATATGCATTTCGACATTTCCTGCCCAGAGAGTAGAACCAATCTTTACCCGGGCATTCAGAAAGTCAGGCCCGGCATTACGGTTATGCTCACCGGGATCCACAATGACCAATGATTCACCATTATGGATTCTCAAATCAGAATTCAGCAACCGGTATTTCCAGATATAATGCAAAAATTCCTCGTTCATGACTTTTTTTGTATTAATCGGTTAAAAGTCCCTGAGGTGATATGTTGTGAAAAATTTTTTATTTTTTTATCTTTGAGAAAAAGATTTTATATGAAAAAAATCTACCTATTTGTCTTTATTCTTTGCATCGCATTGTCAATGAAGGCACAATATCCATGGACACCTGCCGTCCCGGTTACCGATTCAATAACCGATAATAAAAATGTCAATATTTTTCAGGACATTTATTCAATGCCTCCGGTAAGAGATTCAGTTTTCATGGTTTGGGAAAAATCTACCGACTCATTATCCACGGAGATATGGTGCCGTAACCTTCAGACAATGGGAACACCATTTCCACTTCTTTCCCAGCCGGGAGTCCATTTCAGGAACCCGGTTATAGGTCAGGAAACTTTTGGCGATACTCTTTTATATGTTTTTTATGAAACCGATTTAAATGGAAATGAAGATATTTATTATATCAAATATCTTGCTGATGGAACCATATCCTCTCCGGTGCCGGTAAGAAATACTCCTCAAAACGAAACCAACCTGAAATATTCGAACAATTTTCCAGGGATCTTATGGGAAGAGGATGGTAAAATCGTTTATCAGCCTTATTCTCTTCCGGGAGGTTATGGTATTACAGGTGATACGGTGGTCCTTGCCCGGGGAAATTGCCATAACCCCGTTATGAATTCAGAATATTGTGCCTGGGAAAAGCAAATCGGAAATGAAACCCAGATTTATTATTCTAATTATTCTTATTCAACGCAGCAGTGGTCTGCACCCAACAAGATTGTTGACTCGGGAGTCAACAAAAACCTTAATCTGAGTGAGAGTTCCATTTTCCCGGGAAACGTATTGCTCTGGCAATCATTATCGGGAGGATATTGGAAAATAAACGGGTATGATCTCGGGTATGGAGGGGGAGCTATTTCTCCATTTTATTTTGAAAACAGCAATAATACACAACCTGCATACTATTTTGCACCGTTAATAGTTAAACAATCCTGGCCCGATTTTGGAACTTTTTACACTTTTGTTTCCGATACAACCGGTGATAATGAGATTTTTATAAATAGTTTCATGGGATATAACTTATTCACAAATTTTTCAAACCATCCTTCCGGAGCAGATGTCCATCCAAATTTTTCCTCTACAGGGATTTATAATCCTCCTGCAATCACAATTTTCCTGACCTGGGAATCCTATCGCAACGGACACTGGCAGATCTGGATGTCGGATTTGGACTGGTATTTGGGAATACCTGACAAAAAATCTCAGGAAGGTGGAATCGTTGCTTATCCAAATCCATCAAAAGGAGACGTCACATTTGAATACAAGATTGCTCAGAAATGCATGGTTTCAGGGCAAATAATATCATCGACCGGCAGAGTGATCCGGTCTTTTTCACCTGCTATGAAAGATCCGGGAAAACAAAAATTTTATCTGGACAGGAACGATCCCGGATCCGCCATTGCGCCCGGTTTGTATGTTTGCATTATTAATCTCGGGGATCGTACTTTACAAAAAAAATTCGTCTTATATTAGCAGAATTAATACTTGATGAATGCATGGAACTTCAGATTAAATCATTATCTTTGCATATAACTTTATAAAAGACTATGGTAGAAACCGGATCTTTGGTTTCCGAAATTGAAAGAAAGTTAGGACAGTTAATCCGGATGTACAATGACTTAAAAGAAAAACAGTCACAAACAGAATCCGAGAATGAGAGACTAAAACAGCTTTTTGATACTAACAAGCAAGAAATCAGAGATTTAAAGGAAAATATAAAAAATTTAACATTAACAAAAACGATAGAAAACAAAGAAGGAGCAGCGGAGGCAAAAGCTAAGATTAATGAACTTTTGCGGGAAATTGACAAATGCATAGGGCTGCTTAATTCTTAAGAACAGAAACTAAAGCAATGAGTGAGCTTTCGATATCGTTAAATATTGCAGACCGGAGTTATAAGTTAATGATCGAAAAAGAGCAGGAGGAGGAATTCCGGAAAGCGGCAAAACTTATCGAAAATAAAATTAAAGAATATTCAACGAATTATGCTTACAAAGACAAACAGGACCTGTTAGCTATGGTAGCACTTGAATTCACGATCAATTACCTGTCGAATGAAAGCAAGGCTTATCAGAACGGCCAGGACCTGGATGAGAAACTGATCGGCATAAAGCAAGCTTTGGATGAGATTCTTAACAGCCCTTCTGCATAGCGTTCTTTGACAAAGAAATTTAAGATATACCCGCATTAATTCACGCAGTTTGTAAACCTAACATTTCAAACATTAGGGTAAGTCTCATAAGCTCGTAGAACAGGCCTCGTCCGCTTCGGCGGAATTCTCCGGCTTTGCCGGGGTACAGTGGAAGTTCGAACTGCTTGGCGACCCTATACGTGTCATCTGAGGTTTATCATAACCTCCGAATTAATGCGGGTTTTTTATTTCACGCTCCCCTTCAATTTATCAACTAATATATAACATGATGGACTCAATGTTTATGTACATGCTGATCGTCGGTATTTCAGGCATTATCGTAGGTGGTTTGCTGACTTCAACGATCCTGAAAAAAGCAAACGAACGTAAGCGCGATCTGATGCTGAATGATGCAATGGAAAAAGCCGAAATGATCAAAAAGGATAAAATCCTTCAGGCAAAGGAAAAATTTCTTCAACTAAAAGCCGAGCACGAAAAATTCGTCCATGAGAAAAATGATGAATTACAAAAGAATGAAAACCGGCAAAAGCAAAAAGAATCCTCTCTGAACCAGAAAATAGAAGAACTTCAGAAAAAACAGAAAGAAATAGGTGTCATCAAACAAAATCTCCAGACTCAAATGGAGATTGTCAATAAAAAGCAAACGGATCTCGATCATGCTCAAAAGATTCAGATCGAAAAGCTTGAAGCTATTTCCAATTTATCCGCCCAGGAAGCTAAAAATCAACTTATTGAAACACTGAAAGAAGATGCTAAGAACGAAGCCCTGGTTCATGTAAAGGATATTATTGATGAGGCAAAGATGACGGCTAACACGGAAGCGAAGAAAATCATCATCGAAACTATCCAGCGTACCGCAACAGAACATGCAATTGAAAATACAGTTTCAGTTTTCAACATTGAAAACGATGAAATAAAAGGAAGAATTATCGGTCGTGAAGGCAGGAATATCCGGACTCTCGAATCACTTACCGGAATTGAAATCATTATTGACGATTCTCCTGATGCCATTATCCTTTCCGGGTTTGATCCGGTACGGCGTGAAATTGCACGTTTATCCTTACATAAGCTGGTAACTGATGGACGTATCCATCCCGCCAGAATTGAAGAAGTCGTTGCCAAAACGAAAAAACAGATCGAACAGGAAATCATCGAAACCGGTAAACGCGTTTCCATCGATCTGGGTATTCACAATATGCACCATGAATTGATCCGGATGATCGGTAAAATGAAATACCGTTCTTCTTACGGACAAAACCTTCTTCAGCATTCCATCGAAGTAGCAAAACTTTCAGCCACTATGGCAGCTGAACTTGGCCTGAATCCCAAAAAAGCAAAAAGAGCCGGATTACTTCACGATATCGGAAAAGTTCCAGATACGGAACCCGAATTACCTCATGCCATTCTGGGTATGAAAACAGCTGAAAAGTTCAAAGAAAAGCCGGATATCTGTAATGCTATCGGAGCTCATCACGATGAAATTGAGATGGATAACCTCATCTCCCCTATCGTTCAGGTTTGTGACGCTATTTCCGGAGCACGTCCGGGTGCACGACGTGAAGTAGTAGAAGCTTATATTGAACGGCTAAAACATTTGGAAGAACTTGCACTCAGCTACCCGGGTGTTGTAAAAACCTTTGCTATTCAGGCAGGACGTGAACTGAGAGTAATTGTGGGTGCTGATAAAGTCACCGACAGCGAAGCCAACCAGATTTCATATGACCTCTCCCGTAAAATTCAGAGCGAAATGACTTACCCGGGACAAATAAAGATCACCGTTATCCGGGAAACCCGTTCAATCAACTATGCCAAATAATCGGTAACTGAATATCAACTATCCGAATTTACTGATATTTCTAAGCGCCTTCTCATCCAGTATCTTGAAAATATTTTTCTTGATCTGGATGAGTTTTTCTTCCTGAAAATCCCTGAGAACCTTATCTACACTGTCTTTCGACATACCACAAAGGTTTGCTAAATCCAGGCGGTTTAAATCGAGCGAAAATTCATCGCAATTGTATATTTCTTTACTCAGATATAACAATGAATCCGCCATTCTTCCAGGAACCTGCTTTCGGTTGATCAGAGAAAGCCTCTGGTAATGATTCAGTACTGTCTGGGTGAATTCTCCCATAAATACATTGAAAAAGTCTTTATTCTGATGCAGTAAATCCTTTAAATGATCTGACTTAAAAAAACTTATCTCTGTATCCGTAAGAGCTGCCACTGTGGAATACTGCAGTCCATTAACAAAAAAACCTGCACTACAAACCATTTTCCCGGGAATGATGATTGTAAGAATGATATCATTTAAACCCGGTTCCTCAATATATTGCTTGGCTAATCCTGAACCAATGTACATAACGTGATCCAGAATAGTACCCTGTTTACGGATCGTTTCTCCTTTCTTGAAATGAACCTGAATGTATCCTTCGGTTAAAAATTCAACTTCTTTCTCTGATAAGGAAGAAAAAAGAGGTGAACTATTTCGCCAATTTAAACATTCACGTGAATTTTCCTTTTTCATAACTTATTGATGTAAAGGCAATAAAATAACATTTACAAGAATAAAATTCCGTTTGTAGCAAGAGTATAACGGTTCACAACTGATATTTGCAACAAGCCAGCAAAAATAATGATTAATATCAATATTTTTTATGGTTCCGTCCTTATTTTATTCAGTTGTAATCATATTATGAACTGGGAGGAAAACGCATTTGACCGACTTCTGAGGGGCAATATTTTTTTGTAATTTTGTACCACTTAAATAATTCAGCATAAAGAATATAATGCATTTCGAAAAGAACAGGTTGGTGATTTCATTTTCCGTATTTTTCACAGTAAGTCTTGTGATGTTCATTCTTTTATTCTTTACTGTAAAAAATGACACTTATGGCAATGGGAAAGAAAACCTGAGGTTGAATAAAACAAAAGATCTGATTCAGATACAGAAAAAAAATCCAGCCTGTGCCTCTTTTTATCAAAGTAAAAAAAGAGTACAATTAGTTGAGCCCCTTTTTATTAATAACAATCTTTAGTAACTAGTGATTGATAATTGATAAGTTCCGGGGTTTGTGCCCGGATTCACCAGGAAGCCATCCCACAAGGATGGCTTCTTCTTTTTTCCTGATTTTGATCCCACAAAAAAAGCCTGTAACTTTAAAAATTACAGGCTTTTTGCGGTCTGGACGAGACTCGAACTCGCGACCTCCGCCGTGACAGGGCGGCATTCTAACCAACTGAACTACCAGACCTCAATTGGAGGTGCAAATGTAAGCGATTTTTTTATTTCTGCAAAGAAATTTCCAGTTTACCCATAAAAAGTTCAAAGAAGAGAAAATCAACTCTTCTTCTTTTTATTTATACTCTAAATATTTAATCACTTACAAAGCCTTGGGTAAAAACATGAAATAAATCCAATTCACGACAAATCGTTATCTTCATTGACTTAAAAATAAAACCAAGTTCACGAAATCCGGGTAAACGATTGCTCTTCATCCTCCCACAATGGAGTTTGAAAATTATGGTCGTTTCTTTAGCATCCGGCTGATAAAGTATATTATAGGAATAAAAATCAATCCCAGGAAAATAAAAATAAACCAGCCACCTAAACCGACAACCGCGACTTTTGTACTCAGTATTGTCCTGTATTCAATATACCCGAAAATAACAACGATGATCAGCCTTAGATACCTGATCAGCCTTGTTGCATACAAATACTGCTTTTCTGCATCCTCTGCAGTGATATTTTCAGGATAATTGAAAAGGTATGGAAATGTATTAATAAAGGTCAGTACGATAAATAGAATCGTCGATAATACAGGCAACAATAAAATAGTGACTTTCCCGCCCACACTATCAGCCTTTCCGGCCAGGTTATAATGAGTAGGTATTGTATTCGGCAAATGAGAAAATGTCATAATCGTCATTATCCAAATTGCAATAAAAGCTAACCATCCGGAAATTTCAAGCACTTTGTCAATTGCGGAAAGCTTCAGTTTTATCTTTGGTCTGGCATCCATGACTAACATGCAAATTATTTCATTTCCTGTATATCCCCTGCTCTATCTCTGTATGCCGGATTTCCCCACCGGTAGCACCGGTTCTGACAGCAAGCGCACATAGCAGGAAAGCAATGACTAAAAGAATTATATTAAACCGTTTTAACAGATTCTTTTTCGTTCTTAAAACGAACAAAGCGAAAACCGATAACACGGCTGTGATCATTAATCCGATCAGAAAAAACAGAGCAATGCTTTCGTGAGGTTCAATAATATCTTCCGTGATTCCGGGATAGGTCAACATAATTTTTTCGGCATCATCTCCTGTAAAATAAGCCAGTAAAGCAAAGATACCTACCAATATGTAAAACCAAAATGTCAGCTTTTGCAGTTCTTCGCTTTTCCGGATCAGAGCTACCAGATTAAAAAGGAAGGCTAAACCCAAACCGATAATAGGTAAATGAGTAAAAATAAGATGAAGTTGAACAGAATTCATAGTTTGTTTTCGTGCTAAGTTATCAATCTTAAATCAGTCTACATGTCGAAATTTTTATTTTGTCAACTGGAATTTCGACACTTTTACAGAATTTCCAACTGTCATTAAATTCTTAGCGGTTTTCCGTTCACAACAAAATTGCCACACGTATCTACTGTAACAAAATCATTGTCACCAATCGGCTCAACCGGGAAAGAAGGCATAAATTCCTGGGTTGTAGTATCATAAGGAGAAAGAGCAAAATTAAACCCGCTCTTTGTAGATTGTCCAAAAGCACTCATGCTTATAAGACATAGTACGAACAGGATCTTTTTCATTCTTACAGAATAAATGGAAATAATATAAAAACAGCATTTTAAGCCTATAAAATTAAAATAATTATAGGATGCAATATTTATTCTATAAGAAAAAATATCAGGGTGTTAGAAATAAATATCCCGTTTCCCTTCGTGGATCAAATTAAGGTTTGCTGTTATCTTTTCTCTCAATGCTTCGTTTTCCACCGCATTGACCAGATTTTCGATAACTTTCATTCCTTTTTCCTTTGTTTCCGGAGAAGCAAAGTCTTCGAGGTATTCTTTATATGTGAAGATTGCATTTGGCATGCAAAACTGTTTGATCAGTCCGGGTTTTGCCAGATCCATAAAATCATTTCCGACCCTGCCTTTTCTATAGCATCCGGTACAGAATGAAGGGATAAAACCTTCATTAGCCATCATAGCAATCATCTGGTCAACGGTACGGTGATCTCCTAAAGAAAACTGGCTGCCAGTCTGTTCTTCTTCATGAGCATATGACCCCGGATTGGTACGTGATCCGGCAGAAATCTGGCTGACGCCATAATGGATCAGTTCGGTACGCATAACATCATTCTCACGGGTACTTAGAATAATTCCCGTGTAAGGCAGAGAAATACGAATAATGGCAACAAGCTTTTTGAAATCTTCATCACTGACTTTTGAAGGAATATTATCCGCATTGGGAGCTCCGATGGCAGGTTCGATACGGGGAACACTGACTGTATGGCAGCCGCAACCAAAAGCTCTTTCCAGATGATTGGCATGCTCAATCATAGCCAGAACTTCAAATCGATAATCGATCAAGCCCAGCAATGCTCCGATACCAACATCATTGATTCCTCCTTCCATGGCTCTGTCCATTACAGTGACCCGGTATTCATAATCCCCTTTCTTGGTATCTGCGGGATGAAAATTCCTGTACAAAACCGGATCATATGTCTCCTGAAAACATACATATGTACCTATCTTTTCAGCTTTCAATCTTGCAAAATCTTCCACTTCCATCGGGGCCAGTTCAACATTGATACGGCGAATATAATCCCTGCCGTCATGTTCCCTGACTCCATATGTTGTACGGATTGCTTCCACCATGTAATCTGTATCGTTTCGCTTGCTTTCCCCACAGATAAGAAGGACTCTCTTGTGCCCTTCCCGTAAAAGAGTACGGGTTTCTTCTGCGATTTCATCCATAGAAAGGACTTTCCGTTTGATAAGCTTGTTATCACGACGGAAAGAACAATAGGTGCAGTTATTGATACAAACGTTTCCCGTATAGATCGGAGCAAACAGTACTAACCTCTTGCCGTAGATTTCTTCCTTAACCCTTCGGGCTGTTTCCATAATCAGATGGATCATGGCCGGGTCTTCAACGCGGAGAAGTGTTGCCACTTCTTCCAGATTCAGCCCTTTCAGTTTCAGAGCTTTTGATAATATATCCTGTACCTGGCTTAATTGCGGGACTTTCTTGTCGAGTAGGGAATAGAGTTTATCCCTGTCAATAAATAATTTATTTCGTTCGTTCTTGTTCATGATTTTGCTCCTCCTTATATTTGGTAAGAATAGATTTAACTTCAACGTCTTTCAAACGTCCTATCTTTCCGGTAAGAGCATTGATGGTCTCGGTGGTTCCTTCAATGACAAGGGAAATAACCTGAATATGGCGATGCTGGAGAGGAAGTCCCTGGCGGGCAAGTATAATGCTGCTATATTCCGAAAGTAAAGAATTCACAGCAGGGACAGAAGTTTTACCCTGAATCAGAATTGTAATGGTGCCTATTCTCTTTTCCATCAGACTCTCTTCTGGATTAGATATTGTTTAAGTGAATTACCGGACAATCTTTGAAAAAGTAATTACCGTTTCTCAGAATCGTTCCAATGCAAATGTACAAGAATTTTTCAGATATGCTGAATCCTGAAAAAAAGGATCTTGTATTTTCAGGATTTTTGATAAATGGAAATGTTTATTCCAAAATAAATCGAAGCATTATTAGTGGATTTCCAGATTATTAATCCGGGTACATTATCCGAAATGATAAATAGCTGAATAGGTCCGGCTTTCAGGTTAATTCCCCCTCCAAAGTTCCAGTATTGACGGTTAAATATATTATACGAAGCAGTCAGACCGAGAAAATTCTTTAAAGTATAAGTATAGGATAAACCAAAAGCTGATGACAGATGATGTGCACAGGAAATTCCATCATAGACAATACTAAGACAATTATGAGGATCCAGTGTATACACCCCTCCGATATTAAATCTCGTTGGAAGATATGTAATGTATTTCCCGCCATACACCGAATCGATTTTTACAAGATTGGAAACACTATCGAGAACCTCTTTCCCGAAACCGCCAGGATCATCAAATGCTTTCACAAAATCGTGCAGATTCATTCCGGAGTATTGGACTTCACTTCCCGGGTTATGGCTGATCCATTTTAATGTATTGGTTTTCCATTTAATAAAGCCCAGGTCCAGCACAGCTGCATTTACCCGGATCTTTTCATTTATCAGATATGTCGCGCCTAAATCTATTCCAAATCCGTGATTTTTCGGAAAAACGAGATTGGTAACAGGCTGACTGAAATATTTATCGATCTGATCCATTCCGGATGAATTAATTTCCAGGTCAGATCTCAGGAACATTTTATAATCCTTTGAATCGGTATAAAGCTCCATTTTAGTCTTTTTTGAAGAAACATTGATCCGGCCGGAAAGGTATTTGACATTTACACCGAAAGTAAGCTTGTTTTCCATTGCTCTTCCGGAAAATGACACCGAATATTCATCAAATAACGTTGCATTAACGGATGGTGAGATATTTACTACCTTTCCAAAAAGCTGAGGAGCCGTATTCCCATATATTACCAAATCCAGAAGCTCAGCCGGGATATATGTTTCCGCAGTAAATCTCTGTCTTACTCCAAAATTCAGGAAAAATTTTCCTTGTGCAATCTGAGTTCCCACAGATAAGATATCAATGGTTTCATTTAACCTTATACGTGGATTTTTTAAGAAGCTTTTTATCATTGCATCAGCTTCAAAATTCAAAGAATCATCTTCTGTCCTGCTCAGCACCCGATGATAAGAGAATGGATTGGCAAATGAAGAGCGAATACCCGACAATAAAGGTAATCCCACATATACTTTTTGTTCAGGAATAAATGCCGGATTTTCATAAATACGCTGAGGAACCGGTGAGAAATTGTACAATGTCAGATCATGCTGGGCATTCAGCTGAAGAGGTAAAGCAAAAAACATGAAAAAGATTATGATCCAACCTGTTAATTTGTTCCCATTTTTCATTGGTCAGGGCTTAATTGAAGAATTAATTTTAACACGTCCGGTAAAAACAAGCTTCAGAGACTGGTTTGACTTGATTTTGACATTAGTAACTCCATTCCCCGAAGAGTTCAAAACACCCTTAACCAATATTTTTTTTGCTCCGGTAATTTTTTCAATTCTTGATTTTCCCAAAAGAAATGTGGTGTCTTTTACTCCATATTGACCCGGATACGGAAGATAAGTCGAGGGATCAACCGGAGCTTCCTTGATCAGAATTTTATCGGAGCCCGTCAATGAATCCAGAATATGGAAATTATTATCTGTAAAATAAACCTGAAGTCTTACATCTAAAGGAAGTCCGTTCCGGATATATGTTCTTAAAGCCAAACTATCTATTTCTTTCAGATCATTGATCGTAAAACTGAAAGTGTCTTTTACTGTTATATTTGAAAAACGGCCAAAAAGAGGCAATTTAACACTCAGATCAGCATAAAATGAACTTGTATCTGCAAAGAAATTCAATGACTGGCCTGCCGGGTTGATATCCGTTTTGATTTTATAATCGACATAGTCAGGTTTCTGGTTAAAAAGATCATTAATGCTATTACCGGTATTACTGTTTGAATATTCACGGGTTGTAACGGTTGGAGTTTTATTTGTAATCGATGGTGAAGGAATAGATATGATCGCATTGGTGCCAAGCCTGGCAGCGATATCGAGACTATTACCCGAACTCGTATTGCGTGCTTCAAGCTTCTGTAAAGTAACCTGAGCGGGAATACCAATGGAATTATGGAGAGTAATATCGGCCTTTGGATCAACAAAATAAATATCACCAACGTTATAAGCATTATTAAATACAGTGATTTTCACCGATTCTTCAGGAGGGGAAAATGTCAGCTGTCCAAGATACCCTTCAAACCAACCGATCTCGAGAATCGATAATGTAAAATTTGAAAGGATCTGGTCGCCTGCGACAGGCTTGGATGATTTTTTTAACAATCCCGATATTGTAAGTCCAACCAGATTGGGATTTGAGGAAAGGTTGAATATTACACCCGACAAATCAATAGTGTCTGAAACTTGCCCTTTTTGAAAAGGACCAATCCGGGTTCCAAACGGAATCCCGTTTTTTGTCGCATTGGAAAAAGAAAAATTCAGATAACCGTCATTATCAAATGTATTTGTTGAATGGATTACCAGGATACCTTTTTTAATCAGTAAATTATTAACTCTGACACCTGGATTCCCTTGAGATAAATTGAATGTATAAAGTACAGGTGGCACCTGGTAATCCTGGGAGCTAATAACCTGGTGTTCAACAGATGTGATTGAATGCTGGTATTGAAAACTGGAAGGAGGAATCTTAAGAAGATCATTTGGAGAGATCCTGAATGCATTGTTTTTATAGTACAAAAGAAGAGATACATCTCCGGATTCATCAATAAAAAAATTCTTTTCTGTTCCGGTTTCAATTAAAGCTTTTTCAAAGGTTATACTGTCATTAACAAGAGGGACAGCAAATTCCGGTGTCCAGTTATAGGCTTTAATCTTATCCGTATCAAAATCCTTCTTACAACCAGTAAAAATGGAAGAAAAAGATATCAGTAAGGTTAACAAGATCGCGGGTACTTTTATTTTCATAAAGACAGATTTACCCTTTGGTGAGGGAAAGAGGATTAACTAACTGACAATGACACAACAATAGCAGAAAATAATTATTTTTAGAAATCACTACACTCAAGATGAGATTTTGAAAGTGACCGGTGATTAGGGACAAATAACATTGACCCTCTGCTTTCGGATCCCAAGCCACCAAATATAGAAAAATTTTCAAAATCCAGGACAAGACTTACTTCATGGGCTCCTCCCGTACCCTGAAGAGCTCCGGAAATCTGAATATCATAGCTATACATAAATTTCATACTCATATTTTCTGCAAATAAAAATCGGTATCCTGCCATAACGGACTCCTCTCCCCTAGTACTGAATCACTTTTGCTCCCGAATTTGCAATGTCATAACATCTGATCTTTAACATCTTTGCCTCGCTTTCCAACTTTTTTGCTTTCCATTTCGGTACCGAGGGATTAATAATGACCTCTTTTGCCAGGAAATGCTTTATCAACTCTGAAAGTCGAATGTCAGGATTCTCTGTTAAAATAAGATAATCCACAATGACTGCTTTTCCCGGTTTCCTGGGTAATCTTCCTGAAACTATGGCAAAACGTTTCCTCCCGGCCTGAACAAAACAACCTCTTCTGAATAAACA
>JAUZOW010000063.1 GCA_030706225.1 Bacteroidota bacterium
ACCGGCAACCACCCGTCGCTTTCCCAGCCGTACAGTCCGATGACAATCCGCTTTTTTATCCTTCAGGCTCATTATGGAAGCACGCTTGATTTTTCAAATGAAGCCCTTCAGGCAGCTGAAAAAGGATTAAAAAAGCTGATGTCCGGTACAAGAACCCTGGAACGGCTTTTCCAGACATTACCTGAAAATGAAAAAATACTGCCTGTAACCCTGGATGAAATGCCGGCTCCTTCACAGGTTATCCGTCAATTGTATGATGATTGCAAGGCCGCCATGGATGATAACCTGAACAGTCCGGTCGTGATTGCACATCTCTTTGACGCTGTAAGAATTATCAATTCTGCACACGACGGGAAAGAAAAACTGAGCAATGCCGATATCCTGTGGTTGAAACGCATCTCCAAAGATTTCATTACCGATATTCTCGGACTGAAAGATGAATTCTCCGGAGAATCTCAACAAGTTGTGGACGGACTGATGAAACTTGTGCTGGATCTCAGACAGGAAGCCCGTCAGAAAAAAGATTTTTCTACCAGCGATCAGATCCGGGATGCTCTTCAGCAGCTTAAAATTTCCGTGAAAGATACCCGGGAAGGATCTACCTGGGAAATGGAAGAATAAAATTGCAAAACCCTTTAAACCGACCCATATGAATCGATTCAAAACCCTTTTGCTGATGGTTCTGTCCATTGCACTCATCAGCGGATGCCATTCAAAAAAAGAAAAAATGAATAAGGAATTATTGAATTTTATTAAACAGTACGATTCTGTAATAGTTCCGCTTTACAAACAAGCCAATCTGGCAAGCTGGAACGCTTCCGTTTCCGGAAAGCCGGAGGACTTCAAAAAAGCGGAAGAGCTCAACCTGCAAATAGTGAAGTTTTATGCGGATAAGAAAAAACTTTCAGCACTGGAAGAGATCAAAGTTTCAGGGATGATTACCGATTCACTGCTGGCCCGGCAACTGGATGTTCTTTACCGTGAGTTTATCATGGCAAAGGCTGATACAGCAAAGTTGAACGCAGTAGTCCGGATGGAGACATCCATTGAACAGAAATACGGGAATTTCCGGACAGAGTATAAAGGGAAAAAGCTTACCGATAATGATGTTGAACAGATCCTCTCGACTTCAAAGGATGTAAATGAAGAAAAAGATGTTTGGATCGCCCAGAAACAAATTGGTCCGGTAGTAGCCGATGATATCCGGAAACTCGCCAAAATGCGGAATGCAGTTGCAAAGGATCTTGGATTCAAGAATTTTCATGAAATGACACTGATCCTGGAAGAAGAGGATCCTAAAGTGATCAGCAATCTCTTTGATCAGCTTGACAGCCTTACCCGGGATTCTTTTAAAGAAGCAAAGGGTGAGATTGATGATTATTTCGTAAAGTATTACAATCTGAAGAGTAAAGATGAACTGATGCCCTGGAATTATCAGAACCGTTTCTTCCAGGAAGCTCCGAAAATCTATGCAGTGGATCTGGATAAATATTATAAAGATAAAAACCTGGAAAAACTGACACTCAATTATTACAACGGTATCGGCCTGCCCGTTGATGATGTGATGAAAAATAGCGATCTGTATGAAAAGCCAGGGAAAAATCAGCATGCTTTCGAAACCGATATCGACCGCCTGGGAGATGTCCGCGTTCTCTGTAATCTCAAACCCAATGCCAGCTGGATGAACACGATGCTTCATGAATTCGGACATTCAATATATTCAAAGAACGTCGATCCTAAACTGCCTTTCGATTTGAGAGTAGAAGCGAATACCTTTACGACAGAGGCTATTGCCATGATGTTTGGCCGATTTGCATCCAATCCCCAATGGCTGAAAGATAATGTCGGCATTTCCGAAGAAGAAAAGATGAAAATTGCCGACAATTGCTTTAAAACCCTGCGTCTCGATCAACTCGTATTCAGCCGCTGGGCTCAGGTAATGTACCGTTTTGAAAAGGGAATGTATGAAAACCCCGACCAGGATCTGAACAAACTCTGGTGGAATCTGGTAGAAAAATACCAGTTACTGAAACGTCCTGAAGGTCGCAATGAACCCGACTGGGCAACCAAAATACATGTTGCTTTATATCCTTGCTATTATCACAATTACCTCATGGGAGAACTTCTGGCATCGCAGTTGTATTACTATATCGTTAAGAATGTCATTAAATCCGATGATTACCGTTTCCAGAGCTTTGCAGGTAATAAAGCCGTCGGCGAATTCCTGAAAGATAAGGTCTTTATGCCCGGCATGCGTTATTACTGGGATGATATGATTCAGAAAGCTACCGGCGAAAAGCTTACTCCAAAGTACTACGCAAAGCAGTTTGTGAAATAGTCGTAGCACTTTTCACTTTGCTATTTCAGCAAAGAGCACAATCTCTCTTTTCTGAGAATCCGGTTGGGTGCATTTTCCACGCCACTTTTGGAATAAATATGCCTGTGATACAATTACATAATATTTTTACGCTGAAAAAAAATTCCGGTTTTCCGCAATCGAAATTTACGGTAATCAGGTATTGTTTTTGCCTTTTTAAAGACTTACATTTGCATCTGTAGTTATATGAGTGGTTTAATCAGTACTTTAATGCTCTCTGTTTTGGCATTTCCTACGTTTTTGTACAAATAATTTTTACAATTAATGTCCTTTGTTATTATTCTAGCTTTGTGTTATAATATGTTCCTTACCAACCGAATACAATCTTGTTCTTTGACATCTTGAATATTTTCGTTTAGAGGGAGCTTTTTTAATGATGTTCGATCAAATACTGAAAAACTTTTCAGTTGAATGTTTGCGTACAATTTTTGAGCTAATTTGAGTTGCTTTTTTGCGATAATTATTAACACACAAGTTGCTATTGCAATTCAAATCAACATTTTTGCTCTTGAGCTTTAAATTTTTCATGTTGTCATCCTTGCAAAGTTCTCGCGCTGATCGATAAATTTAAAGCGAAATCGCGGAATTTCTGCCAGCCACGGCTTTCATTTGCTCTTGAAAAGGTCTATTTATTAAAGGGACGACCAACTTCAAGATTATGAAGTTTATACTTATGAAGATCAAGGTAAAGGGTAGTGTCAGAAAGACTTTCTTTATAGGTAAGGTGACCAAATGGTATACACAGAAACTGTTTCCAACTACTGATGTTATCATCATTGTATCGTTTGAGACAGAA
The DNA here is from genome assembly GCA_030706225.1 of Bacteroidota bacterium. Classification (GTDB taxonomy): domain Bacteria; phylum Bacteroidota; class Bacteroidia; order Bacteroidales; family FEN-979; genus JAUZOW01. The sequence continues at coordinate 3,174 of JAUZOW010000063.1, forward strand.
TTTGAAAATACCCTAATTTGTACACTTCAACAATTTCCCAAAAATCATCTTTCCCTGATTAATCGAGTGGTTTTCGAACAAAGAAAGCAAAACCCAAACTCCATTGCCGGATCGATAAAAACTCCGCAAACGAAGATAAATCAATACTTTCAAAGAACACTCATTAATTTATTTGCAACGCAAGTGACAAAGAGTAAAAAGATGAAATATAGACCAATGTTAAAATTAATTTTTAATGATAATCTTTTTGGACACTTGTATAATGTCAATTTACGCAATTCTGATTTGTATTTTATCAACTTTAAGTTTAACTAAAAATTAGCACTATGAAAAAGGTTTTATTCGTTTTTTTTGGAGCGATAATAACCATTATTTTGGCTATTAGTTGTTCGAAATCAAATGTAAAAACTAAAAAATCAGAACAATATAAAGATGATGAAATTTCATTGTATACTGATTCTGATTTTCAAAGATTTATTACACTTTCTTATAATTGGGTTTCTAAATTAAAAGATAGTGATGTTGATACTGCTACAATAAGGAGATTAATTCTTCAAAATAAATTTGATTCACTTGAAATTTTATCAGGAATTTCTATTGACTCTGCAAACGTATGGACTGATGAAGCAAACACATTGTTAAAATCACTTGCAAATAAATATGGAATAAGTCAACATGATACGGGAGAGGAGCAATGTTCTTGTAATACTATAGATAAAATAACAAAATTTAATATAATACTATCTAAATTTAGAGCAAATAATGATACAACAAATATTGATAATGTTACTGCAATACTCAGGAATATAGATGGTAAGGTGCCACCCCATGATGACTGTTATTATTTGCCTTATATTGCTTGTCTAACTGTTTGTACTTCTACTGGTCCAGTATTGTATTGGGTATGTGCCTATGGCTGTTTTTGTAGTTATTGTTACGGACCTACACATGATAAATTATGTAATTTTAACATTTTTGGTGGAGGAAATACAAAATGATTTTTAACCCAGATTATGTAATGAAAAATTTAAGCATTGACTAATTAATAAAAAAACAAAATGAACATTTGGATTGTTTTACTACCAATTGTAGTATTTATTACTATTTTTGGCATCGGATTTTATTTAAAAAATTCGGATTTATTCCTAATTATAAAAATATCTTTTTACTCATTTTTATATGGTTTTGTGCTTAGCCAGATGATTTTTTACAAAGTAAAGTTGGTTTATGCATTATTGGTTTCAATCCTTGTTCTTGGAGGAATCGGATATCAAGTTTTCAAATATTTAAAATCTATTAAACATGTATAATTGTTCTAGCATAGATCCATTTTCCCATTTCGAATTATAAAACTTGGTTCTTTGTAAAACAAGTGGGAAATTTACGAAAAAATAAAGAGTCAAGTAAAAAATATGTTTACTCAAAAAGATTTGTTTGCCAAGGCGTTGATGGTAGAAAAGCCCTTTTACATTCATGAGATTCAATTTGATCAACAAGCAGGTAAGCTTGAGATCTGGATTGATTTTGAACGTGGATCGACATTCTATTACGAAGATAAAGAGTTAGGTATTTCAGGGCATTTTAAAGCCTACGATACTGTTCAGAAGACTTGGCGGCACCTTAACTTTTTTCAATACCAATGTTTACTTCATGCATGGATTCCCAGGGTTGATATAGGTGATGGGAAAGTTTGTCAGGTGCAAGCTCCCTGGGAAGGACATACAGCGGGTTTCACCCTCTTGTTTGAGGCCTTGATCCTGGAGTTGGTAAAAGTCATGCCGGTTCATCAGGTTAGTCAGATAATGAATACATACGATAAGAAACTGTGGGACATGATCAAAGCCTATACGGAAAAAGCCCGTGGGGAAGAAGATTTCTCTGAAGTAAGGGTTGTAGGTGTCGATGAAACGGCGGCTCGCAGAGGTCATGATTACGTCACGTTATTTGTTGATCTTGAAGAAAAACGAACCATTTTTGTTACCGATGGCAGGGATCAAAGCGTAGTCGGAGAATTTGTCGGGGATCTGATTGAGCATAACGGCGCAGCTGAAAATGTCACTCAGGTATCTTGTGACATGTCTCCCGCCTTTATTAAAGGAGTTGAAGACAACCTGCCTGATGCAGCCATTGTATTCGATCGGTTTCATGTAACCAAAGTACTTAATGAGGCTGTGGATAAAGTCAGAAAGGCTGAGGTTGGGCAGAATCCAATATTGAAAAACTCCAGGTACTTGTTTCTTAAAAACCGGGATCGTCTTACAATATACCAGCATGAGCAACTTGAAAATATTCGATTGTACGGACTCAATCTGAAGACCATGAAGGCCTTGAATATCCGTGAAGCATTTCAACAAATCTACCAGGCGCCCACTCCGAAAATCTTTGACAAGCTGCTTCGTAAATGGTATTTCTGGGCTACTCATAGCCGCATAGAACCGATCATTGAAGCAGCGTACACGATTCAACGACATTGGGAAGGTGTCGTTAACTGGATTGACTATAAGATAAGTAACGGAATACTGGAGGGATTTAATTCCATCTTTCAGGCTGCCAAGAATAAAGCCAGAGGTTATCAACGTTCTGATACGATTAAAGCGGTTATCTATTTGCTTACTGGAAAACTCGACTTCTCAAAAATCAATCCTTACTATGTTACCCACTCGAAATTATAAAGAGCTATCTTTATATTTATGAGTGAAAGCGAATACATACACAAATCACATAATTTAAGCGTACTGTTGTACCATTTTGTTTGCCCCGCCAAGTATAGGAGGGTTGTATTAATAAGACAGTTGACCAACATTGAAAGAAAATTGTCTGGAGATTGAGAAGCGATATGAAGTTCATTTTTTGTAGATTGGGACGGACAAGGATCATGTTCGTTTTTTGATTGAATCTGTTCCAAGGATGAGTGCAACAACAATCATCACCGTGGTGAAAAGTCTGACAGCAAAGGAAATCTTCAAAAAGTACCCAGAAGTCAAAACCAAGCTTTGGGGTAGTGATTTTTGGACTGATGGATTTTTTGTCAACACGGTCAGCAAGTTTGGAGATGAAACAAGTATTACGAAGTATGTTCGTGATCAAGGGTTGGAGAAAGATTACACAGTTTTGCACAAAAGTAAACAGTTAGCATTGTTTTAAGATACCCCCTGCTCTGCGGCGGGGAGCTTCATTATACTCTTCTATCTTGAACGAAACATATTCAAACCGGATGGATCGTGTATTTTTCCTAATTTTGTGAAAAATCAAGAAAGATGACTTTTATTGAAGAACTCCGCTGGCGCGGGATGATCCATGATATGACTCCGGGTACGGAGGAACTGCTTGCAAAAGGAATGACAGTCGGGTACATTGGTGTGGATCCCACTTCCGATTCTTTACATATCGGGAATCTGGCGACACTGATGATGCTGCTGCACTTTCAGCGGGCAGGTCATAAACCGATCGGGCTGGTCGGAGGATCTACCGGTATGATTGGTGACCCCAGCGGAAAATCCGACGAAAGAGTCTTACTGGATGAAAATATTCTCCGTCATAATCAGGGATGTATCCGGAAGCAACTTGAGAAATTTCTGGATTTCGATTGCGGAGAGAATTCTGCGGTTATGGTCAATAATTACGATTGGACCAAAGATTTCAGTTTTCTTCAGTTTCTCCGTGAAGTGGGGAAGCATATTACGGTCAACTACATGATGACCAAGGACTCTGTCAGGAAAAGAATGGAATCCGGTTCGGGAATTTCTTTTACAGAATTCAGTTATCAGCTTTTACAGGGATATGATTTCTGCTGGTTGTACGAGCATATGAACTGCCGGTTGCAGATGGGCGGTTCCGATCAATGGGGCAATATTGTAACCGGTACGGAACTGATACGCAGGAAACTCGGTGGGGAAGCCTATGCCCTGACCTGTCCCCTGATCACCAAATCAGATGGCAGTAAATTTGGGAAAAGTGAAGGAGGTAATGTCTGGTTGGATCCTGCAAAAACATCTCCTTACAAATTTTATCAATTCTGGCTGAATACTTCCGATGAAGATGCCGCCAATTATATTAAAAAATTCACCTTGTTTACCCGGGAAGAAGTTGAATCGCTGATCGCAAAGCATCAGGAAGCTCCTCATTTACGTCTTCTCCAGAAGGAGCTGGCAAAGGATATTACGATCCGGATTCATTCGGAAGCTGAATACAAGGCGGCTGTTGAAGCATCGGAAATTCTTTTCGGTAAAGGAACTACGGAAACCCTGCATCATCTCTCTGAAGATACATTACTATCGGTTTTTGAAGGAGTACCACAGTCGGAAATTTCTTCGGATGTATTATCATCCGGTATGACTGTTACCGATTTCCTGTCGGATAAAACACATATCTTTCCGTCAAAAAGCGAAGCACGTCGTATGCTTAAGGAAGGCGGTGTTCTGATTAATAAACAAAAAATCACGGAAGACTTTCCTCTTAACGAATCCCTTCTCCTCAACGGGAAATACATTCTCGTTCAGAAAGGGAAGAAGAATTATTTTCTGGTAAAGGTGATTCAGTAATCCCAGGTTTCCGGTTCCTGAAATTCCCTAAGCATCCGGGATCAGGGCTATAATTCCGGATTACTTTTTAAGCCCCTTGAACATCGCCAGAATCTTTTCTTTGTATCTGACGGGTGCTTCCAGGTATCCCCAGCCGAATTCCATTTGTTTGATACCCTGAAGGACCGAATCTGTTGTAGGTATAATGGAATGAGGAATATCCAGATCGTTTAACATTTCATCCATTCGTTCAGCTTCAAACTGATTGCTGAAAACAAGAATTTTCTCAAGTTGTTCCATAGCTCTTTTTTTATGAAATGCCGGTAATAAAGATAAGAAAAAAACCGGCAGAGTTATAAATTCCGGTTATTCTTTTACAAAATGCGTCAGGGTAATCAGAAAAACCAATCCGATAATGAAAAAGGTTCCTATAGCCAGAACCGCGTAACGCATGCTGTGTGTAATGGCTTCAATAATGCCAAAGCTAAAAAGGCCAGCCACTGTGGCTAGTTTTTCCATAACATCAAAGAAGCTGAAAAAAGAGGTATGAGCGGTAGATGTTTCGGGGATCATTTTGGAATAAGTAGAACGGGCAAGCGATTGCGAGCCTCCCATCACAAAACCGATAAAGATCGCAGTAGTTATAAAACCGGCTGCATTGGTAATATAAAAAGCCCCGATGCAGATGAATATCCAGATAATGACGGAGATCAGCAATGCTTTGATATTGCCGATAATGCCTGAAATGCGCGCAAAAGACCAGGCTCCGGCAATGCCAAGGAACTGGATCAGTAAAACAGTCGGAATAAGTACAGTATCTTTCAGTCCGACCTGCTTTTCTCCATATGTTGCTGCCATGAACATCACCGTAAGGATGCCCATCATAATGAAGAGATAGCTGATCAGGTAAAGGGTAAGGGGAACGGATTTGATTATTTGCCTGAAAACAATTCCGAGTTCTTTGTATCCGTTGGTGATTACATTGCCATGCTGCATTCTTTTCCTGAAAGTATATTTAGGCAACCTGGAAAAAGTGATCCGTGAAAAGCCGATCCACCAAAGGAATACCGTCAGGAAAGAAATACGTGCCGGGAGAGAGGATCCTTTTGGAATAAAGAACCACTGAGGTTCTATAATCATCATGAGGTTAAACAAAAGCAGCACGACTCCTCCGAGATAGCCCATGGAATAACCCCGCGCGCTGATCCGGTCCTGATCCTCCGGTTCTGCAATGACCGGGAGGAAGGAGTTATAGAAGACAATACTGCCTCCATACCCGATTGTTCCAAGGGTAAAAGCAATAATCCCGAATTCAACATTCATTCCAGTAAAAAAGAATAATGCGCCGCAACCGGCGGCTCCCAGCCAGGTAAAGAACATCATGAATGCTTTCCTGCGGCCCGTGTAATCTGCCATAGAAGAAAATATAGGTGCTCCTAAAGCGATTACCAGATAAGCTGCCGCAATAGACCATGAATACAAAACGGTATTGATCAGCTTCGTACCGAAAAATGAGACGGTAAAATCGGGATTTAGCTTAGTGACGGTATTATAATAGATGGGAAAAATTGCCGAAGCAATCGTCAACTGGTAAACCGAATTGGCCCAGTCGTACATTACCCATCCGCGGATAACTCTTTTATCACTTTTCCTGATGCTTTCTATATCTTTCCGGGTAAGCAAGCTTTTGGCTTTTTACGAAAATCTGCAAAGCAACGAAAAATATCGGAATAATACTATATTTGTTTAATTTAAGAAGTCTTTCATATTTTATTTCCCTCGGGATGAAAAAACAAAAACCGGGTAATCATTTATTGTTCTGTTTTATTTGGGTACTGGGAATTTTTTGTGGCATTTTTTCATGGAAACAGGCAATCGCTCAGGAACAACCTTCCGATACCGTAAAGGGTTATTCCATAACCAAGGAAAAGATCAAGAAAGGATGGAACCTGGGCGCTCTACCAATCGTGGGATACAATACGGACATTGGTTTTCAGTACGGGGCTTTTGCCAATATCTATCATTACGGCGACGGGTCATGGTATCCCAAGTATTTTCATTCCATTTATGTAGAAGTATCCCGGACGACAAAAGGGGGAGGCATCAATCAGATTTTTTATGATTCCGAAAAACTGATCCCTCATATCCGGGTCACTGCAGATGCTACCTATCTGACAGAAAGGGCACTCGATTTTTACGGTTTTAACGGGTACAAATCGGTATATAATCATTCCTGGGAAAACCAGGATAATAAAACGAGTTATAAATCAAGGGTATTTTACCGGGATGAAAGGCTTTTATTCCGCTTTGCCCTCAGCTTTCAGGGGAAATTTTTGACTCCGAAAATGCGCTGGCTGGCCGGGTTTACCGTTTGCAATGCTCAGATGGATTCCGTGGATGTCGACCGGCTTAATAAAGGGAAAAAAGAGAGCGACAAATTACCGCATATAAAGGGACTATACGGCAATTATGTTGACTGGGGAATAATCAAACCCGATGAGGCAAAAGGAGGGATGAACAACTTTTTTAAGCTGGGGTTGATTTACGATTCGCGCGATAATGAACCAAATCCGCAGAAAGGTATCTGGAGCGAAATCGTTTTCCAGATGGCTCCGGAATTTCTCAGCAATAACAGCTATGGATTCATCAAAGCAGCAGTGATTCACCGTCAATATTTTACATTGATCAAAGAGCGGCTTTCTTTTGCATACCGGTTGGCTTATCAGGGGACTATCGCGGGGAAAGTGCCGTATTACATGCAACCGATCATGCTGAATTCTTTTGAACTCACCACGACAATCGACGGGTTGGGAGGGTCGCGGAACCTGCGCGGGATATTGCGCGACAGGGTTGTAGGAGATGGAATTGCATACGGAAATGCTGAATTTCGATGGAAATTTTATCATTTCCGGCTTTTCAGACAAAATTTTTACATGGCCCTGAATACCTTTGCAGATGCAGGAATGGTAGTGCAGGAGATCCCGGTGGATAAAAGCAGGATTCCATCGAATCTGGTAAATGAATATTTCAGCGATACACCGGAATATCCTCATCTTTGCATTGGAGCCGGTTACCGGATCGCAATGAACCAAAACTTTATCATTTGCTGCGACTATGGCCAGGTGGTTGATAAACGCGATGGCTCTTCGGGAGTTTATGTTGGCTTTGGATACTTGTTTTAATGAACAGTGAACACAGAAAAGTGGATAATTTGATATTGGTTACCGGAGGAACTGGATTGGTAGGATCACATCTGCTCTATGAATTGACAAAAGCAGGGGAAAAGGTCCGGGCAATCCGGCGTCCGGCCAGTGATACAGGTAGAGTTCGAAAGATCTTCTCCTATTATACTGAAAACCCTGCCTCTCTTCTTGGAAATATTGACTGGGTGGAGGCGGATCTTTTAGATTCCGGAGCATTGGAAGACGCTATGGAAGGGGTTACTGAGATCTATCATGTCGCCGGAGTGGTTTCTTTTCGTAAAGGTGATCATAAAAACATGCTCAAAACCAATATCGAAGGTACTGCTAACCTGGTCGACCTGGCATTGGAGAGAGAAGACATAAAATTCTGTTTTGTAAGCTCTGTTTCTACGATTGGATTACCGGAAAACAACCGGTTGGCGAATGAAGAAACAAACTGGCAGACATCCCGGAAGAATTCGGTTTATTCCATCAGCAAGTATGGAGCGGAGAGAGAGGTCTGGCGAGGAATTGAAGAAGGATTACGGGCGGTTATCGTCAATCCGTCAACCATCTTGGGGCCCGGTTTCTGGAATACCCATTCCGTGTTTTTTAAGTTGGTCCGGGATGGCATGAAATATTATACCCTGGGAGTGAATGGTTATGTTGATGTTATGGATGTGGCAAAGGCGATGATCCTTCTGATGAATAAGGAAATCTTCGGAGAACGATTCATTTTAACTTCGGAAAATCTGAGCACCAAAGAACTAATTTCCAGGATTGCTAACCATCTTGGAAAACCTGTTCCTACCGTTCAGGTTACTTCCGGTATGGCTTGCATTTTAAGACTGGCAGATTCATGCCGATCTTTTCTGACGGGTTGTCCCCCGCTCCTGACCCGTGAGTTTGTTTCGGCAGCCCTTCAGAATTTCCCCACTACCAGTGAAAAGATCCGGAAAAGGCTTGATTTCTCTTTCAAACCGATGGATCAGTCCATTGAGGAAATATGCCGTTTGTATCTTCAGGATATGCGTTAATCCTCTATTGGGGAAGAAGATTCCTGTAATGATAATACCTACTTATGATACGGTCGACAAAGCCTCCGGATTCACCGAATGGTGAGGTATCTGCCAATGTATCGTTGACAGCATAAGGATCTTTCCTTGATTTCCGCGTCAGATAAAAGGAAACATTATCATCCCATTTATTGGGATCCTGCCCGTATTTCACTGCTTTTTGACGTGCAGTCAAAACCCTTGCAAGTCCTACATTATAAGCAGCAAGTGTAAAAAATACCCGTTGTCGCGGATCTTTAATCTCTTCAGGGAGTTGGGTATCAAGCCATCTAAGATATTTAATTCCGGCAAGGATCTGCCTTGTGGGTGAAGATCCGCTGTCGACCCCGAATTTCAGCGCTGTCTGAGGCATCAGTTGCATCAATCCTCTGGCATTACGCGATGATACTCTACCTGAGTGGAAATTCGATTCTTCATAAACAATGGATCCAAGCAACCGCCAGTCCCACCATATCATCCGGCTTCCTTTCCGGATCGATTCATCGTAAGGAGATAGTTTCTTGCTTTTCAAAGTACAATAGTCATTTTTGAAGTATTCCGGTATTTTAGGATTATCGAAATACGAAAGGTATATATCTTTCAGATCTCCCTCTTTTTTCTCCTGATCCATCCATTTATTGATCTCAAAAAGCAATGAATCCGATGCATGGGTCACACACCAGGAGTATTTCAAAAGGCTGGTGACCGGGAATATAGCATCCAGATTGGGATAGGCACGCATCAATACCATTGCAAGGTTCTCTTCAACGATTGTGTAACGAATCTTGCCCTCGGATACCATACGGGCCAGTTCTTCCGGGTTGTGTGAAGGATCTTCAACCAGCGTTACACCACTTGTTTTCCGGAAGAATGTGTTTAATACATAAGGAACAAAGAAATTTTTCCGGATATAAACAGTATCTCCGGAAAGGTCCCTCAGATCCCTGACAAGCCCTTTCTTTTCTTTGGATGAATATAGCTTTCGCTGAACCAGCATAAACCGGGTTTCATTTAAGGGCTTTGAAAAATGCGCTTTCATCTTCCCGGAATAGGATTCAGGAATGTTCAAAGCAATCAGATCCGCTGCTTCATAGTCCATATATCTGTACATCCGGGATACATCGTCCATACAGATGATCTTCAGCGAAACACCCAGGTAATCGGCAAAAGATTGAAGCAATTCCAGCTGGTATCCCATGGGCTCTCCCTTGTAAATAAAATATCCGAGAGAATTTTTATCGGTCAGGGCGATCAGCTGTCCTCTTTTCCGGATTTTCCCCAGTGCATCATGACGGACTTCTTCCTGCCGGTTGAAATATTCATGGCCTGCAGCCAATAGAAGAACAATGATAACCAATGGTATAACAATCCAACGATATCTTTTCTTTATTTTGATTTTTTGAAATGTATTCATTATCTCATGAAACTTTCCGGTATCGTATGACTGCCAAAGTTATAATGGAAATTCCATATATCAATAATGCAAAGAATGAATCCTTGATATCCTGAAATACTGATCCTTTTAACATAACCATCCTCATGATACGGATAAAATAGGCAATGGGATTCAATCGATCCAGTTGCTGTGCCCAGTCAGGCATGCTTTCAATCGAGGTGAATAGTCCGCTCATGAGGATAAAGATAACAAGAAAGAAGAACGATACCAGCATAGCTTGTTGCTGGGTATTGGAGAAGGTTGAAACCAGCAACCCGAAGCCAAGTATCACCAGAAGATAAACACCGGCAGATAAAAAGATCAGCCAAAGACTTCCGATGATCGGTATATTGAATAATAATTTTCCAAGAGTTAATCCGAAAGCAAGCTCCAATAAAGCGAGGATCCAGAAAGGGATCAGCTTTCCGGCAATAAACTGCGCTTTCCTGACCGGAGTAACGTTAATCTGTTCAATGGTCCCGATTTCCTTTTCGCGGACTACATTCATACCGGACAGGATCAGCCCTACAATGGTCACAAGCAGTACCAGGATTCCGGGTACCATGTATGTTTTATAGTTCAGTTTCGGATTGTACCAATAACCTGGAACAATGCTAATGTTTTGCAGGGTTAAGGAAGAGGGAATGTTGTGCGATTCCAGCAGCAGATTCCGGTTATAATCCTGGATGATGCTCATCGTATAAGCATTAATCAACCCGGCGGAAGCGCCGTTTATAGCGTTGACGACAACCTGAAGCTTCCCCTGATTTTCTTTGACCAGGTTTTTATCGAATCCGTTCGGGATCTGTAAGATAATATCCACATTACCTTTTTTCATCTGTTCTTCCGCCTCTTTCATTGAGAATGTGGAATACTCAATGATAAAGAAAGGAGATCCCTGGAATTTACTCAAAAGTCCTCTGGAAGATCCTGACAAATCCAGATCTACTACTGCCATTTTGATCTCCTTCATCTCAAAGGTGGCAGCATGGACAAGAATCAGAAGCTGGATCAGGGGAACTACAAAAATGATCGGCAGCATCATCCGGTTTCTGAAGATCTGGATGAATTCTTTTTGAACGATTCTTAAAACAGTCCTCATCAGTCCAGCCGTATTTTGAATTTTTTAATACTCAGGAGAATGAAAAATATTGTAAAACAGATCAATACAAGTGTTTCTTTCCATATATATAAGAAACCGTTGCCTTTCAGCATGATGCTTTTTATAATTGTTATAAAGTACTTCGGAGGCATGATCTGGCAGAGCCATTGCATGACCCGCGGCATATTCTCGATGGGAAAGATAAATCCAGAAAGGAG
>JAUZOW010000064.1 GCA_030706225.1 Bacteroidota bacterium
AATCACATATAAACCCGATTTCCGTCAGGCTATTGCAGATTCCTGGCCTGCCAGCATCGATGATTCTCAAGCAAAAAAAGACTGGAACCTTACCTGTAAGTATGATCTTCCGAAAATGACAGAAGTTATGTTAAATGAAATCAGGAAAAAGCTGTCTTAATAATATTGTGATCTTCTCCTTTACAGAAAATCGCAGGAATTATTTCCTGCGATAATAAACTTTAACTCCTCCAAGATCAAATTGGGGGAGTTTTTCTATCAGAACGAGTGTAGAATCCGTAATGGATGCAATATCTACATGATATTTCTGACCAGTTTCTTTTTCTTTAGCAATCAGATATTTACCTCTGCCTTTCATTTTCCAGGTAAGCTCTACCGTTCTGTTTTTAAAGATCTTTTGTAAAGTTTTATCTGATTTCACTACAAGACCGCTGCGACGTTCGATATTGACCATATGTCCCCATTGTGCCAGCATCTTCTGTCTTTGCTCTTCGGGAGTGACTCCTGTCGTTGTACGGCCTTTATCTTTTTCTTTTCCGGTAATACTATTCTGGTGCTTTGCCGTGGTCATCGTGACCGTTGTATCTTGAGTTTTTGCTAAACTTTCAGGAGAACTTCCCGGTTCATAATATTTTTCAGCATCAACAGGGGTCCATGTTCCGACAATCAGTTTCGTTGCCGGGGAAGTTGAGCTGCAGGATACGATAGTAGCAGCCGAAAAAGCAGCTGCAATAATACAAATCAGTCTTCTTGAATTCATTTTCTTTCTTTTTAGATTTTAACGTCAGGTATCTGGTTTTATTATTTTAAAGGATCTTAAGAACATTCACAGTAGAATCCTTCGTATTGGTTTCAATCATGAAACCTCTTTTCCTGAAAACGGCGATCATTTTTCTATTATCTGTAGTAGTTTGTGCGATGAAGCGTTTCAGGTTCCTGTTTCGGGCAATCTCCAGGCAATAATCGGTCAGGATATTTCCAAGATCTTTCTTCTGCCATGAATCCTCTATCAATATTGCATATTCCACGGATTCATCATCTGGATCAAAAATCAGCCGCCCTATTCCGATCAGCTCTTTTCTGCCTTCTTTTCTGAGTTCCGCAACAATCGCTATTTCACTGTCATTATCAATATAACAATACCGTTCGGCGATTTCAGGCGATTCCCAGTGAAAGAAATATCTGAACCGAGAGTAAATGGATTCCGTTGAACAGTTACCAAGCATCTCCAGCCAGAGCGGCTCATCTTCCGGCTTGATCGGCCGTAAAACAACTTCTGTACCATCCTGAAGAACGGTATTCCGGGCCTCCAACACCATAACCTCTTCTGTTATTAACAATCAACAGGTTATTGTATAACTCTGCAAATTCATGATAATCGGCTGCAAGATAGGAAAAACGGGCCAGACCCAGGATCAGTTTATCCATATTTTTCGGCAGTTGTGCCTTACATCCCGTACATATCGATTATTTCCTGCTTAGTTTTGCCCAGGATATTATATTTTTTTCCCACTTTCGTGAAAGCATCCAGCGCTTTTTCAAGGTGATGCAGTTCATGTCCGGCCGAAATCTGTGTGCGGATACGCGCTTGTCCTTGCGGAACTACGGGGAAGAAAAATCCGGTTGCATAGATCCCTTCATCATACAAATCCCGCGAAAAGTTCTGGGATAGCCTTGCATTGAAAAGCATGATCGGGACAATAGGAGTATCGCCTTCTTTAATGATGAACCCGGCCTTTTGCAAATTTTCTCTCCAGAATATCGTATTCTTTTCCAGCTTGTCGCGCCGTTCTGTCGTAGCGGAAAGGATTTCCAGCACCCTGATCACACCGGCAACGACCGGAGGTGCAATAGTATTGGAAAACAGGTAAGGACGAGCTTTCTGGCGGCACATCTCTACAAGCTCCTTTCGCCCGGAAACACAACCTCCGGATGCTCCTCCCAGTCCTTTCCCGAATGTGGTCGTGATGACATCAATTTTGCCCATGACATTGTACTTTTCATGAGTACCGCGTCCGGTTTTTCCAATGAATCCGCTGGCATGGGAATCATCCACCAAAAGCATTGCATTGTACTTTTCACAAAGCTCAACCATCTTGTCCAGTTTGGCAGTATCGCCATCCATGGAGAAAACGCCATCGGTAATCACCAGCTTCAGGCGCCTGTCGCTATGAAGCTGAAGCTTGCTCTCCAGATGCTCCATGTCGGAATGCTTATAGGTGTCATGCATAGCGCTGCAAAGACGGATCCCATCGATCAGGGAAGCATGAACCAGCCGGTCAGAGATCATAACATCATCCTTGGTCAGAATAGCCTCAAAAACTCCGGAATTAGCATCCAGGCATGACGGAAAAAGGATGGTATCCTCAGTCCCTAAAAATTCCGTCAGCATATGCTCCAGCTTCCTGTGAATATCTTGTGTCCCGCAGATAAACCGGACAGATGACATGCCGTATCCATGCGAATCAAGACCTTCGTGGGCAGCTTTGATCACTTCAGGATGGCTCGACAATCCAAGGTAATTGTTAGCACAGATGTTAATCACCTTTTTCAGTGAACTGCCTTCCGGAAATTCCACCTCAATATCAGCAGCCTGTGGGGAGTGTATATAACGCTCTTCTTTATAAATACCCGCCTCCTTCAATCCATCCAGGATCTCCCTGTACATAGCCCTTGTCTGGTCAGTATATCCCATAATGCGCCTCCTTATCCTTTTATATATTCCTGAATGAGGTCCACAATCTTATCCACGGTATCAAAGGCTTCCGGAGTTGCTTTTTCATCCGGAATGGAGATATGATACTTGTTTTCAAGGAACCTTTTCAGCGAAACCATTGAAAATGAATCGACAATCCCGCCGGAAATCAACGGAGTATCATTTTGAATTTCTGAATCGTCTTCAACGTATTCATTGATAACATACTGACGTATTACTTCTTTCATGTCTTCCATGATATTTACTCCTATAATTTTAATGGTTTTAATTCTTATTTAATCAACGATTTTTCCCCATCTATTAATATAAAGCAAAAAAATCTGTTTCGCTACTTATCATCATCTTCCAACGTACTTGTATCTCCCACCTCTTCTCCCCATTCCCTGGCATGCAGGATTCTTCGCATAATTTTTCCGCTACGGGTTTTAGGAAGAGAATCCATGAATTCGATTTCCTGAGGCATAGCCAGAGGGGATAGTTTTTTCCTCACAAAGTTCATAATTTCCAGATCAAGTTCCTTACTTGGTTGATATCCGGGTTTCAGGGAAACGAAAGCTTTGACTACTTCCATGTTGACAAAATCAGGTTTGCTGACTACCGCAGATTCAGCAACGGCAGGATGTTCGAGCAAGGCAGATTCTACTTCAAAAGGGCTGACCAGATGTCCGCCGGTATTGATCACATCATCGTCGCGGCCTACAAACCAGAAATAGCCATCCGTATCGATACTTGAACGATCGCCCGGCAGGTACCATCCATTCCGGAACTTGTTCTTATAGGTTTCCTCATTATTCCAGTACATCCTCATCATAGATGGCCAGCCGGGTTTCAGGGCGATCAGCCCTATTTTCCCGGGAACGTCAAAGGATTCATACGTATCGGGACTGACCACAGTAGCTGTGATCCCGGGAAAAGGCTTGCCCATCGAACCTGGTTTGATCTTCATTCCGGGATAATTTGAAATCATTATGGAGCCTGTTTCTGTTTGCCAGTATGTATCCAGAAATGGCTTCCCAAATACTTTTTCCGACCAGATGACAGCTTCCGGATTCAGGGGTTCTCCGACAGAAGCAAGATGACGCAAAGAAGAAAGATCGAATTTATTTATAATTTCATCGCCGGCTTTCATCAGAGACCGGATGGCTGTCGGGGCTGAATACCACATGGTAATCCGGTACTTCTCTATAAAACGATACCAGCTTTCCGCAGAGAATCCCGCATCCAGCACACATTGTGTAACACCGTTGCTGAAAGCCCCGATAATACCGTACGAAGTGCCTGTCACCCATCCCGGATCGGCCGTGCACCAGTAAATATCGTCATCCTGAAGATCCAGCACCCATTTTGAAGTAAGGTATTGCGAGATGATTGAATAGTGGACATGCTTGACTCCCTTGGGCTGGCCTGTTGTTCCGGAGGTATAATGCAATACCGATGGCGATTCGGCGCGGGTAGGACAGATTTCAAAAACTTCCACTTTGGGAATATTCTTCAGGTCGAAAGCAATTTCTCTGGATTGCAAAGGTTTTAAAGGATCCTGATCAACAATGATAATGAATTCCAGAAAAGGCATTTTATCAAGGATCTTGCGAATCTTGGGCAGATGTTTTTTCTGAGTGATAATAGCCCGTGTCCAGGCGTTTTCAAGACGAATAAAAAGAGATTCATCACCAAATGCTGAGAACAGAGGCTGTGCAATAGCACCTATTTTTAAAATCCCGAGAAATCCCAAATAGAGTTCCGGGATCTTGTCCATAAAAAGGCAGATACGATCTTCCGGTTTAATACCAAGATCACGGAGAAATTGACCGATCGTATTGGACGCCAGGCGAATGTCGTTATATGTAAATTTTTTAACGACACCTGAGGCATTTTCCCAGATCAGTCCTGTTTTCTGAGCTTTACCCAATTCACAGATCCGGTCGGAACAAAGCCATCCGATGTTGATAATACCTCCGGGATTATACCCTAATTCTTTTTCAGAGATGCTCCAACTGAAATCCCTGATTCTCTCCTCGTAGGATCCAATATTTGACATGCAGCAGTATTTGGGTTCGATAGATACTGAAAAGCCGTAAGATTGCGGTTAGTCCTTTTCGATCACGACAACTGCAGTTGCAATCTCTTTTATATGAGATAAAGATACGGTAATTTTCGTAAATTCCTCACTATCTGCCAATTCTTTTGCTTTCCCCTCCAGCCGGATCAGCGGTTTGCCGTATTCGTCATGATAGACTTCAATATCGGCAAACCGGATCCCGAATCTCCAGCCGGTGCCAATAGCTTTCATTACAGCTTCTTTAGCGGAAAAGCGGGCTGCATAATGCTGGTATTTATTTTTTTTGGACTCACAGTAGGCGATCTCACCGGGCGTGAAAATCTTATCACGGAAACCGATATCCTTTTCCATTACCCGCTGAATGCGGTCAACTTCAATGATATCGATCCCCAGCCCAAAGACCATCCTGATGCGGTTTATTATGATCAGATAGCACCCAGTTTCTTACCGACTTTTATGAATTTGTCGATAGCAAACTGGATATGTTCTGTGGAATGTGCAGCGCTGAGCTGTACACGGATTCTCGATTTTCCTTTCGGAACAACGGGATAGTAAAATCCGGTTACATAGATCCCTTCGTGAAGCAGTTCGTTTGCAAAATCCTGGGATAATCTGGCATCATTGGGAAGATGGCCGAACAAGATAGGAACAATCGGATGAACTCCGGGAACGATCTTGAAGCCGGCTTTTTCCATACCACTTCTGAATAACTTTGTATTTTCGAACAACTTGTCACGTAAAGCTGTGGTTTCCGACAACATGTTCAGCACTTCTATTGTAGCGCCCGCTATAGCAGGAGCCAGCGAGTTGGAGAACAGATATGGCCGTGAACGCTGACGGAGAATTTCAACTATCTCTTTACGTCCCGAAATACAACCTCCGGATGCTCCTCCCAGAGCTTTTCCAAAAGTAGTGGAGATAATATCAACACGACCCATGGCGTTGCAATGTTCCGAAGAACCACGTCCGGTCTTGCCGACGAAACCTGTAGCATGGGAATCATCAACCATCACCATGGCATCGTATTTATCTGCAAGGTCGCAGATCTTATCCACCTGGGCAATAATGCCGTCCATGGAAAAAACACCATCGGTAACGATCAGTTTGAATCTGATATGGCTGGTATCCTTAAGTACTCTTTCCAGATCCTGCATATCATTGTTTTTATAAACTAACCGCTTGGCTTTGCATAATCTTACACCATCAATGATAGATGCATGGTTCAGCTCATCGGAAATGATAGCGTCTTCTTCCCCGAGCAGGGGGCCGAATACTCCACCATTGGAGTCAAATGCAGAGGAGAAGATAATTGTGTCCTCTGTCCCTAAAAACTGACTCAACTTTGCTTCAAGATCCTTGTGGATCTTTTGAGTACCGCAAATGAACCTTACAGAAGCCATACCGAAGCCATACCTGAAAAAGGTATTATTTGCAGCGGCCATGACACGGGGATCTGAACAAAGCCCCAGATAGTTGTTAGCACAGAAGTTCAGTACTTTTTCTCCTCCCGCAAGCCGGATCTCGACGCCCTGGGGTGACACGATGATCCTTTCTTCTTTGTATAACCCGTCTTCACGGATTCCATTGATCTGTTGCTGGAGATGTTCCTTGAATTTTTTGTACATTGGAAAATAATTATTTATGGATTGAATGGGTCAAAATTAACAAATAACTCTGAATCGTATCATTTTAACATGCCATTTCTCCGGCGTTCTTTTTTGCCGATAATAAAGTATATGCTCCCTTTACTATTATTCTGAGAGTCTTTGCATTCATCCCGTCAGGAAAATTTATTTCCGTGTACCCGTCATCTTCAATTCCTTTCTGAACCTGGATCATCCGGTATTCTGAAAATAATTTCCCGCTTTCCGTTTTCTTTCTGCTAAAAACAAAAATATAATCCTTATCCTCGAAATTGACGACAGCATCCGATGGCACCGCTAATACCTGGTCACTTCCGGATTCAATCATTGCATTGACATACATGCCGGGAATCACATTTTTACAGGTTGTGATAACGGTTGCATAAACTTTTAAAGTTTTATCCGGATTGATGGATTTCCCGGTCTGGTAAATAACCGCTTCATGCTGTTCTTTTTCATTATTGATAAAAAAACGGATCTTTTGCCCTGCCGTTACTTTATCTGCATCTTTCTCAAAAAGATCAAGCTCAAGCAACAGCTTATCTCCATTCACGATCTCGAAAAGAACATCCGACGGATTCACATATTTCCCTATGTTGATGTTCACTGTCCGGATATATCCGCTGATCGGAGATAAAACAGTAACCGACCTGGAAATATTATCCTCCCTCAAACCGGAAGCATTGATCCCAATCAGGGCAAGCTTCTGTTCCAGCGCCTTCACCTGTGCTTTCAGATTCTTAAATTCGGTTGTCACCTGCTGAAGATTCTTCTGCGAATAAACATCTTGTTTGTAAAGATCGGAATGGCGTTTGTATTCCGCTTCCGCATAATCGAACTTATTTTTAGCCTCCAGATAATTCTGCTGGATATCAATAAATTCCTGGTTTTCAATAATGGCAAGAATCTGCCCTTTTCTTACTGCATTGCCGGGAATGAAAGAAGTACTTTTTATAAAGCCTCCCATCGGCGCACAAACGGTGGCAAGATCCTGCGGAGAGACAGTCACCTTTCCGTTCACTTTCAGAAGGCCGCTCATTGACCGTTGTTCGACAAATCCCGTTTTAATATCCGCAAGTTTTTCCTGGTCGGAACGTAGCTCGACAATATCTTCAGGTACAACCTCCGTTTTCTCCTGTTCTTTTTCTTTACTCCGGTTACAGGAAATCACCGGCATCATCAGAATGGCACATAAGCCGGCTGTCAATAAAAAATATTTTGTCATATTCCGTTTATTAAAAAATTTTACCTGTTAATGATTCAATGGATATAATTGTCTGGTTATAATCGTTCAAAGCATCGAGATAACTCTCTTTGATACTTAATGCACGATTGAGACTTAACACATAATCCAGGTAGTCCATATTTCCCTCTTTATAACTGAGAGTTGATTGGCCAATAATAATATCAGCTTCCGGAATAGCCTGTTTTTCATAATATTCGATGCTATTGCTGTATTTGGTATACTCACCCAGTAAAGCACGATAATCCCCGGTAAGCGATTTTATATAATATTCTGAACCTGCCCTTGCGGACTGTTCTTTTAAAGCTGCCGCTTTAGTTCTGGAAACATAGGGAGCAAACCAGAGTGGAATGGAAATTCCCGCCTGAATACTGGAGAATCTGTCATCACGGAAAAAAGTCGTTGTCACTCCTTTTGCCTCCTGTGTCCCTTTTATGGTCTGGCTGCTGTATCCGATATTGAAATCCGGCAACATCTTGCTGAATTCAAGCTTTTTCTGCAGTCTCGACAGCTCAATTTGCTGTTTCATATATCCGGCCGTTGGATTGATAGCAATAAGCAAAGAATCGGAAACCGGGATGAATTGATTTCTACTTAGAACGGTATCTGCCGGTAATAAAAAAGCATCAGAATTCAGTAAGGTTTTTAATTTCACCGAACAGATTTCAATATCTATTTTGACCTGACGTAACCGGTTCTGCACTTCCATACTCTGGGAACGGGCAGTAATCATTTCCAGACGGTTGGTTTCACCACTGTTTGCCCGCAGGCTGGCAGCCCGCAAAAAACCTGAATACAGACTGTCCTGGTAACAGATCAGTCGTTGCTTCGATAACAGGTAAACCATTTGCCAGTAAATCTGTTTTACCTGGGTAGATATCTCCAGCCTGGATGATTGAAGTTTCCATTCGCTGCTTTGCACATTCGCCAGGGCATAACGGTGCTGGTTTATGTAAACCGATGGAAAAGCAATCGATTGGGAAATATTGATACTGTTGTCGTTCTCGAAAGTATTAAGTTGCCCATACTCTCCGTTTACCGAGGTTTTTGGAATATCCCAGGATGCACCTTTCAGCGCTTTATCCGATTCAACAGAATATTTTGCAGAAGATATATAAGAGTTCTTATCCAGCGCTATCTGAATTGCCTGTTTTAACTCTATTTTTTTCATATCCTGCGCTTCCGCTTTTTTAAAAGGGACAAAGCCGGAGACCATTAAACCGAGCAGGATGGCAATATATCCGGATGATTTTTTAGAGAATATTTTCCTGAATCTGACCTTCGAAGTCAGAATGTAAAACACGGGTAAAACAACAAGAGTAAGCAATGTGGCTGTAATTAACCCGCCAATGACAACCGTTGCAAGAGGTTTCTGAACTTCCGCTCCTGCTGAAGTTGACAACGCCATAGGTAAAAAACCAAGGGATGCAACCGCTGCTGTCATGATCACAGGCCGTAACCGGGAGTGAAGCCCCTGCAAAACACGTTGGGTAATGTCAGTAACTCCTTCCTCTTCCAGTCTGTTGAATTCTGCGATCAAAACGATACCGTTCAGTACCGCGACCCCGAACAAGGCTATGAATCCTACTCCCGCGGAAATCGAGAAATTCATTCCCCGGATCCATAAAGCAAATATTCCTCCAATGGCAGCCAATGGCACAGCCGAAAAAATCAGCAAGGATTGCTTGACCGAATGGAAGGTAAAATACAGGAGAATGAAAATCAATAAAAGAGCTACAGGTACCGCAAGGGACAACCGGTTCTTTGCAGCCTCAAGATTCTGGAACTGCCCACCGTAATTGATGTAATATCCTTCCGGGAGCCGGACTTGTTTCTCAATCTTTCTGGAAACCTCATTTATTATACCCTGTATGTCACGGTTTCTGACATTAAAACCAACCGTAATCCTCCGCTGGGTATTTTCTCTTGACACCTGGGCCGGCCCGGATTTTATTTCAATATTGGCAATCTGCTCAACGGGGATCTGTCCTCCATCCGGCAGAGCTACTGAAAGATTCTTCACATCATCAAGGCTTTGACGGTAATCCTTATCAAGTCGAACGACAAGGCCGAATCTTTTTTCCTCGTCATAAACAACACCTGCCTGGCTTCCTGCAAAAGCAGCTCGCAAAACGCGGTTTACGTCCGTAACGGAAAGTCCATACTGGGCCAACCGGTCACGGTCATATGTTACCTGGACTTGTGCCAGCCCGGTTACCTTTTCTACATTGATATCTTCCACTCCATTGATTTGACGGATGATTTTTTCGACTTCTGCAGCTTTATCAGCTAAAACATTGAGATCATCCCCGAAAATTTTAACGGCAATATCCTGCTTCGATCCCGAAAGAAGCTCGTTAAACCGCATTTGGATGGGCTGCTGGAATTCAAATTTCACTCCGGCCAGGGTCACCAGTTTATCTTCCATCTTTGAGACCAATTCTTCGCGGGTTTTTGCAGAAGTCCATTCATTCTTGGGTTTTAGAGTTATAATATAATCTCCTGTTTCCATAGGTGTTGGATCTGTTGGAATTTCACCGGAACCGATTTTGCAAACGGTATGTTTTATTTCCGGGAAATTCTCAAGAAGAATCCTGTTGGCCTTTTTTACCATTTCAATTGTATGTGTAAGACTTCCACCCTGCAGGGTCATCACACCGGCAGCCAGGTCGCCTTCTTCAAGCTGGGGAATAAATTCTCCTCCCAGACTGGAAAAGACAAAAAGGCTAATGATGAACAAACCCAACGCCGATAGTGAAATCGCCAGCTTATGTTTCAGTGCAAAGCCAATTACGGGGTTAAAGATTTTATTGAGAAAGCTCATTATCCTGTCGGAGAAATTCACTTTCTGATGTATTTTTCTGCTTAAAAACATTGAAGAAGCTACCGGTACATAGGTTAATGAAAGTATAGCCGACCCCAGTAGAGCAAACGCCACGACTTGTGCCATCGGCCGAAACATTTTCCCTTCAATGCCTACCAGCGCCATGATCGGAAGATATACGATCAGGATGATGATCTGTCCGAAAGTCGCCGAGCTCATCATCCTCTTGGCAGATTCAAAGACGTTTTCATCCATCTGCTTCCGGGAAAGCTTTTCCAGTTCCAGGTTATGGCTTTTACTCTTAAATAATCTATGAACCACGCTCTCCACGATGATCACCGCTCCATCCACAATCAATCCGAAATCAATAGCCCCAAGGCTCATCAGGTTGCCGGAAACGCCGAACAGGTTCATCATTGAGATCGCAAACAACATGGAAAGAGGGATCACTGAAGCCACAATCAATCCTGCCCGCAAATCCCCCAGCAATAGTACCAGTATAAAAATCACGATCAATGCGCCTTCCAGAAGATTTTTCGAGACCGTTCCAATCGCGCGGCCGACAAGATCCGAACGGTTAAGATACGGTTCGATCCTGACCCCCCTGGGCAGTGATTTCTGGACCAACTGCATTCTCTTTTCAACATTTTCAATAACCTCATGGGCATTGGCACCTTTCAGCATCATGACAACACCGCCGACGGCTTCCGAGGTATCGACGACAAATGCACCATATCTCGTTGAATTGCCATATCTGACGGTTCCGATATCGCGGATCAACACAGGAACGCCTGAAGAATTCGATTTGACAACGATCTTCTCAATATCTTCAATGGATTTTACAAGACCAATTCCTCTAATGAAATAAGCTGTCGGATTCTTGTCAATGTAAGCGCTCCCTGTATTTTCATTATTATTTTCCAGCGAATTAAAAATATCGGTAAGGGTCAGATTCATTCCTTTCAGCCTTTCCGGATTAATGGCTATTTCGTATTGCTTCACAAAACCACCGTAACTGTTGATATCTGCAACACCGGGAGTTCCCAGCATTTCCCTCCGGACGATCCAGTCCTGAAGCGTTCTCAATTCCATTGGAGTGTATTTCTTTTCCAGTCCTTTGTCGACGGCCAGCCTGTATTGGTATATTTCTCCCAACCCAGTTGAAACCGGAGCCAGCTCAATCTTTGCCAATCCGGGCGGAATGTCATCTTCCGCTTCTTTGAGCCGCTCGCTTAACTGTTGCCGTGCCCAGTAAACATCTACACCTTCCTTGAAAACGACTGTCACTACCGACAATCCCAGCCGGGATATCGACCTGAGTTCAACAATATCAGGGATATTGGCGACGGACACTTCAATGGGAGCAGTAATGAAGCTCTCCACTTCCTGGACTGCCAGCGAAGGAGCCAGTGCAATAATCTGTACCTGGTTGTTAGTGATATCGGGTATGGCATCTACAGGCAATTGCGTCACCGAATATATTCCCCAGCTTATCAATGCCACAGTAAACAACCCGATTATAAATTTATTCTTTATTGAAAATCGGATAATACGTTCTATCATAATACTTTATATTAGAATATTATGTGATTTATAGGTCTATTCCTTTATCAATATCTGAAATCAGGCTTTAGGTAAAAAATTGTAAAACAACATAATGGAAATACCGGCCGAAGTAAAAGCCGTAATCAAAGGAATGCTCAGATAAGAATATGTTGAGGATAATGACCGGGTGTTATCTTCAGCACAAAATGATTCGAACCTGAGTCACTTCTATCAGGCTTTGGGGGGAGTAAAAAAATCGAAAAGATCCACGCTTTGAAAGTCCAAAGTGCTTTCAAAATAAACGACTCTTACGACAGGCGCAGATTGAATTACAGGAGAAGTGGATGTAAAAAAATTGCCTTGACAACACTGGCACGTGCAGAAAGGAGAACAATGATCTACATTGTCCATAGGATTGTTAACCATATTTTTGAAAAAGCCGATCTTCTGAACATTATTATCACTGACTACATCTGCACAGGGCAGAAGGGATAGCAGGATTATATATAATGCCAGAAATCTGGATAATGCTTTCATTGCAACAAAATTACAAAAAATTGATAAATCGCAAATCCACTAAATTCACTACCTTGCGTAACGTTTCTACGCTTTAAATAACGTTATATGCACGGAAATGAAATGATGATCCTCGAGGATATTGTGATCGTTCTGGGACTATCGGTTCTGATAATCCTTCTTTTCCAGCGTTTCCGTCTACCTTCCCTGCTTGCCTTTCTGATCAGCGGAATCATTATCGGACCTTTCGGACTCAGTTTGATTGAAGCGAGCCAGGTTGTTCAATATTTCTCGGAAACCGGGATCATACTGCTTTTATTCATCATTGGAATTGAGTTTTCGCTTAAAGATTTGGGAAAGGTAAAAGGAACGGTCTTCGGTGCCGGATCCCTTCAGATTCTTGTCACCATTGGAATTATTGCTGTATTGGCTCATTTCATGAACCTTCCTTGGAGAGAATCCGTATTTGTCGGGTTTATATTTTCCATGAGCAGTACGGCCATTGTCCTTAAAATATTGCAGGAAAGAGGTGAGATTAATACTTCATACGGCAGGGTTGTCCTGGCTGTCTTGATATTTCAGGATCTGATGATTGTACCCTTGATGTTGGTAACTCCTCTTCTGGCAGGTAATACTGTAAATGTCATCAAAGAGGTTTTTATTCTTTTGGCAAAAGTAACCGGTCTGATCGGAATTCTCTTCCTTCTTGCACGGTTTATACTCCCGAAGATTTTGCGACTCGTCGTTCGCACACGTAGTCGAGAACTATTTTTGCTCACCATCACGGTAATCTGCTTCGGAACTGCCTGGCTCACTTCAACAATCGGACTTTCCCTGGCACTGGGTGCCTTTTTTGCAGGACTGCTCCTTAGCGAAACACCTTACCGGCATCAAACTGTGGCACTGGTTCTCCCTTTCCGGGAAATATTTCTTAGTTTCTTTTTCATCTCCATTGGAATGCTCCTCGATGTCCGGTTTTTCATGGAGCATCTTGCTATGATTCTTATCCTGGGAATTGTCATCATTCTGATCAAATTCCTGATTGTGACAACCGCTGTTCTGATTTTCAAATATACACTGAAGACAGCGTTGTTATCAGGTTTCGCTCTGTTCCAGGTAGGTGAATTCGCTTTCATCCTTTCGGCGACCGGCCTCAGTAATGGCTTGCTCTCCGTCAATATATATCAGTATTTCCTTGCCATATCCATCATCTCCATGGGTATTACTCCGATTGTTATGCATTTTTCCGGGAGAATTTCAGATACAATTGTAAGGTCATATCTGAAGAAACCCGTAAGAACCCGGCTTGATACATTTATTCATGCACGGGAACAGGCATTTGAACAATTTGACAGTCTCAGCGATCATCTTGTCATTATCGGGTACGGAATCAGCGGGAAAACACTTGCTTTTGCTGCAAAAAAAGCCCGGATCAGGTACATAATACTGGAACATGACCCGATTGTATTTGAGAAAGGGCAGAAAGCAGGTCAGCCGATTGTTTTTGGCGATGGTACTTCAGAAGAGATCCTGAGACATCTTCATGTGCCAACCGCCAGGATCATCGTGGTAGCTACCGGAGACCCTAATAATACATTTACTATTGTGGAAAAGGTACGCAGGATGAATGCTTCGGCATATATCATCGCGAAAGCCAAAGGTATGTCCGCTATTGAAAAAGGGATTATTAAAGGTGCCAATGAAGTAATTCCATCTGATTTCCAAACATCACTGGAGATATTTGCCCTTGTATTAAGACAATATATGAAGCCTGAAGATGAAATATCAGACTTCATCGATCAGATCCGGGCAGGACATTATGAGATCTTCCGCAAGAAAAATCATACCGACCTTTCATAGCCGGGAGATGGAAACAACACTATTCCACCTATCCCGAAACCCTTCCATGCACAGGTTCTGTCGATAAGTGTTTTTCATCTGTGAATTCATTGCATAAAAACAGACCGGAGTTTCCTCCTTTCCGGGGACGGGGGTTGAGTCAGCCGTATCTG
>JAUZOW010000065.1 GCA_030706225.1 Bacteroidota bacterium
AATTGTCATTTCAGAAATCATGTATAATCCTCCTGAATCAGGTCAGGATTCATTGGAATTCATTGAACTTTATAACAATGACACAGCAGCCATAAACCTTCATAATTACTATTTTTCAAATGGCATCCAATATACTTTCCCTGTCTATAATATCCTTCCCCAGTCGTATCTGTTAATCTGCAAAGACAGCCTGGCTATGCTGAATACATTCGGAGTTCATGCCCGCCAGTGGACCAGCGGTGATTTGAGCAATGCCGGTGAACTGCTCCTTTTAAGGGATTACAACGGCTTTACAGTTGACAGTGTGCTTTATGATGATACTTATCCATGGGATTCTTTGCCGGATGGGAGAGGACCTTCCCTGGAATTATGCGATCCAACGGTCAATAATTCCTATGCATATACCTGGCGTCATGCTCTTGAATTTGCCGCAGTCAATGTAATGGGCGATACTATCTGGGCATCACCCGGGACCGGTTGCACCAATCCGCCTGATGCCGGCTTTTATGCAAACAATACCCGGATTCTGGCAGGAGACCTTGTGATCTTTACCGATTCTACTTCCGGACCTGTCACTTCCTGGGAATGGACCTTTGACGGAGGAGTGCCTTCCACCTGGTCGGATAAAACACCACCACCGGTTCAATACAATACAGAAGGAGTTTATGATGTCAGGCTTACTGCAAAAAATATTGCCGGAAAAACTACGGAAATAAAAACAGGATACATTACCGTCGGACCTGTATCTGCCGGAGATTTACAGAATTCAGGTATCAGTCTGTATCCGGATCCGTCGAACGGTATTTTCACAATCCGGCTTGATCAGAAAGCTCTGGTTTGCATACGGATCATAAATCAGCTGGGAACAGTCATCTGCCAGAAAACGGTTAAGGACGGGAAAGCCGGTTTTGATTTGACATCCTTCCCAAAAGGGATGTATTTTGCGGAAATTCAAAATTTCCAAAATGGAAGGAACATCATGAAAAAATTCATTATTCAGTAATTAAAAACAGGATCGACGTAATAAATAATTTTTAACTAAAACCCATTTTTATGAAAAGGTTTATTTTACTCAATTTGTTGTTTACGTTCCTTATTTTCGTGAATTATGTATCAGGGCAGGGAACGGAGAATTTCAATAATTATTCGGGTAGTTCAGGTACTTATACCAATGGTACCTTTACCGGACAGGATGGTTCAACCTGGAATTATTACCAGTGCAGAAGTGACCGCCCGATCAATCCTCCCTCTCCTTGTATGGGAAAGAACAGGAATCCGACTGCCAAAGTGGTTTCAGGAACTCTTCACAACGGTTGCGGAATTTTATCATTTGACTACAAACAGGCTTATGGAACAGCCGTCAATCTGAATGTCATTGTGAACGGAACCGTTGTTGGCAATGTCGTCAGTCCCGGTGGAAACGCTGATACGAGCACTGTCCATAATTCCGGCCCTATTACGGTGAACTTGGCAGGTGATTTCGTCCTTCAATTTAAACAGGCTGACAGTACGTCTTCCGGACAATGTACAATTGATAATGTAACCTGGACGGCTTTCAGCAGTGGTCCTGTTCCGGAACCAACGAATTATCCTACTGAATTCGATGCCGAACCTGTTCTGCTATCCATTACGACTTCCTGGGTAGATGCCACAGGAACCCAGCTTCCTTACAGCTACCTGATTAAAGCCAGTGAAACCAACAATATTCAGGCTCCGGTTGACGGCACTCCCGTTCCTGACGACCTGGATTTTTCAGATGGTGTCGGCGCCAAGAACGTTAGCTATGGGGTTCAGACTTATACTTTCAACAACCTGAAATCCAACAAGACCTATTATTTTAAAATCTATCCTTATACCAACAGCGGAACAGACATCAATTACAAAACCGATGGCAATCCTCCTTATGCTCAGGCAACTACAGAAAATATCAACATTATCCAATATAAGGACTTTGAAGACAATACATTTGCTCCCTGGGATACTATCAGCCTCGCCAGTAATAAGGGATGGACAATCAGCTATTTCGGCAACAATCATTATGCTTATATGAATGGCTATCACGGATCGGAATCCAGCGATGACTGGCTGGTTTCACCATCCATGAATTTTAACCAGTATCTGAATGAAAATCTTTCCTTTAAAACAGCAAAGAACTATACAGGACCGGATCTTGAAGTGAAAATATCAACGAATTATACCGATGGTACCGACCCAAGCCTGGCAACCTGGACTGACCTGCAAGCTACGCTGTCTCCAGGCAACTGGACATGGACTCCATCCGGAAATATTGATATTTCATCGTATAACGGGAATAATATTCATGTGGCATTTCATTATGTTTCCGATACCTCCTCAGCCAATGCATCCGCATGGGAGCTGGATGATATCCTGATCAAAGGCAACCTCAATGTCGGGATCGGAAACCCTGAATCCCAGTCTTTCAGAGTTTACCCAAATCCAACTCACGGACTGACTCAGATCTCTTTTCCTGACAATGCCATCCGTGAAGTTAAGGTGATCGATGTTCTTGGAAATACAGTAAAGACAGTTGTTTCGAATAAAATGAATGTTTCACTTGACCTTTCCGGAGAAGCTCCCGGCATTTATCTGATTAATATCAGCAAAAATGACGGATCTCAGCCGGTTAACCGGAAATTGATCATTCGATAAAGTACATTTTTGAAACTCAACTGAAAAAGCAGCCCATTCGGCTGCTTTTTCAGTTTACGTGCAGTGCTTCAGAATGAAATTCTTTACATTTGCATAAACAGACATCACCCGGATGCATTTTGAACGTCGAACAGTATCCTTCATCCTGTTTTTTGTTTTCTGGGGACTGACAACCCGGCTTTTTGCTCAGGTTTCACCCGGAGACAACGACATGCCATTACGTGTTGAGATCCCAACCTCTTCAGATCAGGGAACATACCGGGTTATTCCGATGGGAGCAAACGGTCTGGTCCTGTTTTTCAAAAGCAATGAAAAAGTCGGAGATTCACTTGTAAAATGGTACTTCGCTTTTTATAATCATAACCTTAAACAACAATGGATAAAAAGTATAAACATTCAGGCAGATCTGGATTATAGAAAAGGAAGTGTTTCAGATACTTTATGTCTGGGATTTTTTTATTCAGGGAAAGAAAAAGAAACGGATCATACTTTCATGATCATCCGGCTCATTCCGGCAACAGCATCTTTTTTAGGAAATATTGGATTGATCAGGGAGGGTGCAGAACTGGCCGGCTTTGAATTTAAAGAAGACAAGGTTTTTATTGCCTATAACCTGAAAAACATGTCTTCACGGGTTCTGATCATGAATCTGGCAAGAGGGACAGCAGTGAACAGAATCCTTACTCCGGATACTATTTCTTCTATTTCGACTTTTCAGGTGGATTCATTGGGACGGAGATTTCTGATTGCGTTGAGAAAGATGGTGAAAAAGAATTCATGGGAGATTTTTCTTCATTCGTTATCCTATGAGGGTGATCAGATGCCGGGAACGCTTATCAGTGCGATCAATCCGGAGATTGAGATCCAAAGCCTCCGGTTTTGTCCCCAGGACGAAAAGAATATTTACTTATTTGGGACTTATGGAATACGGAGTTCCGGTAAAAAAAACTTACCTCCTCCGTCAACAGGGTTCTTTTTAAGCAAAATTCAGGATCATCAACAAAAGGATATACATTTTTTAAACTTTCTGGAACTTAAAAATGCGGCCAATCTTCTGGGGGATAGAGATGTTATATCGCTGAAAAAGAAGTCTATAAAGAAGAAGAGGGATATTAATTCGTATTCATTGGATTTTAATATTTTCCTGCATCCGGTCATTTCAAAAAAAGATCAGTTTCTCTTGATGGCTGAAACCTATAATCCTCAGTATCATTCAGAAAATTTCACGGATTTTGATTTTTATGGACGTCCGTTCACTAATACATACAGCGTATTCGACGGATATCGATTTACAAATGCCATTTTAGCCTGTTTTAATAAGGATGGAGTATTGCAGTGGGATAATACAATGGAAATCAGAAACCTTCTTACTTCAGAGCTGGTACCGCGGGTTCAGATCCGGCAATCCGGGGAAAATCTTGTATTGTCATATCTCAGTGAAGGGAAGATCGCTTCAAAAGTGGTAAACTGCGATAAAGTCATTGAGAAACTTGATTTCTCTCCTCTTGATCTGATGTTTTCGGAAGATAAGCTTCTTGAAGAAACAAAAAGCCTGATGGTACCCTGGTACGGAAATTACTATCTCTGTTATGGATACCAGATTATAAAAAATATTAACCGTTCGGAAGGAGCCAAGCGCCTTGTGTTTTATTTTACCAAAGTGCAGTTTCAGTAAAAAAACGGATCATCCGTATCAGGGGTTGTTGATGATCAGGATTTTATTATCGCATGGAACAATCATCATCGTCGTATCCCACTGATAATTATCTTTCGAAATGGTTATAGTATAAGGGACATTACCACTCAGCTTTGAACTTTGGCTGAAATTTTTTGTCAGCGTGTACTGTTCTCTCACAGGCATGATAAAGACTGTGATGGTTGTATCCATTTTGTTTTCGACCCAGAGAGTTCCTTTATTATCGCAGGGTTCGGATTCTTTTTTATCCTTGCACGAAGCGAAGGCAATAAAAAGGACAAGGATCAAAGCGGGAAAAAGGAAGAGGTTTCTTTTCATAATGACCTGTTTATAGGATGCAAAAATAAGACTCTAAATTTAATAACAAAACTTATTTTTCTTTATTATTCAGGCAACTAAAGGAGCAAATCTGTGTCTCTTGCTTGTTTGGTGTGCGGAAATTCTGTACACCACTTCCAAAGATGAAAGATATATAAATCAGTACATTATATATTTATATTCTGGTGTTTTATTGCGGATTTCCGCAATCTGAGAATATGGAAATCCCGTATTGCAACTGAAAAAAAAAGAAAATAACTTTATCATATTGATTATGTCAAAGGTAAATATCAATTATTTTTTTATTTTTGTAATACCCGGAAGATGGGAAACCGGATAGATCGTCTCCCTTCTTTTTAAGGGTTAATCATTAAAAGGATGAAACCTTTTACCTTTTTTTTATGTAAAACCATTAGTATTACTATCTAAACAATCAAATCCCAGGTATATGTTCCATCAATTTTTACGCACTTTGTCTGTACTGTCGTTTCTACTTGCGTTGACTTTTCCTGTGGCAGCTCAACCCTGTGCTGACACTCAGCCGTTAATTGCAGGTCCTCAGGTAGTTAGCAACAATCAGGCCGGGGTAATTTATTCCACTGCAAATATTCCGGGGCATACCTACAACTGGACAGTTGTGGGAGGTGCAATTACAGCCGGAGCAGGGACAAACCAGATCACAGTATTGTGGGGTCCTATCGGTACAGGAACGGTCAGCGTTAATGAGACCAACTCATCGGCCGGGTGTACATCAACGGATTCAAAGACTGTTTCAGTCAGACCCTTACTGATATCTTATTTTTACTATACGAACACATCCTGTTATGGAGATCTCTTGTCGTTTTGGGATTCCTCAGTTGCCGATCCTGCCAACCCGATTGTGAGCTATTACTGGGATTTCGGGGATGGATCAACATCGACGTTGCAGAATCCTACACATACATATCTCCCTCCGTATAACACCACATGGACCGTTACTTATATTGTAACGAATCAGCAGGGACAGCAGGATACAATTTATGATGCAGTTTATGTAAACCCCAATCAATTCATACCTTCTCCCGTATTTTCATTCAATACTCCCAAATGTGCATATGAAGCGGTACCATTCAACAGTTCGGCATCCACTACTCCTGCGGGGACAGGGAACATCATTCACTGGGACTGGAATTTCGGAGATCCTGCTTCGGGCAGCAGCGATAGCTCAAACCTGCCTAATCCCAGCCATGTATTTTCATCTCCGGGTACTTATACTGTTTCCCTGGAAATTACCAATGAAAGATATTGTAAGAACAGCATAAGTCAAGTAATTAATGTTCAGGCTACTGTTCCTGCTGCAAATTATTCATTTACAAACCCGACATGCATGAATAATCCGGTCTCTTTTACGGATCTTTCCACTGCACCTGCCGGGTTTTCCATTGCCACATGGGAATGGAATTTTGCTGATGGTTCAGCGCCTGTGATCATCAACGCTCCTTCAAGCCCTAATATTTCTCATATATTTACGGGATCCGGTCCATATAACGTAAAACTTACTGCCCTTACCAATACAGGATGCCGGGATTCCATTTACCGTTCAGTCAGCCTGACACCTTCTCCATTGGCTTCTTTCCAATGGGACAATCAGTGTGCCAGTGATACTGTTCATTTCCAGAATCTTTCGGAAACAAACCAAGGTCCGGATATAACAGGATATTCCTGGGATTTTGGTGATCCAAGCTCGGGCAATAATACTTCGACACTTAAAAATCCTCCTCACGTTTATATAAATACCGGGACTTATACGATACGGCTTGTTGCTACCAATACTGCCGGTTGTCCCGATACAACCTATAAATCCATTACTATTTATCCGAAACCTGCTGTTGAATATACCTTTGAAGTAGGTTCTACCAATAATGAGATCGATTTTCATGTCGATTCCATTACGACGAACCTTCCATCTGTTGGATATAATATGGTATGGAATTTCGGTGACGGCAACTATGGATATGGTCATAATCCGGTTCATGTTTATATGGGATCCGGGAATTTCAATTGTATCCTGACTGTAACGGATACACTCGGATGTTCCAACAGCGTTACCCATCAGGTTTATGTTCCAGAAGTTCCTATGGCATTTTACTCCTCTAATTCACCTGTATGTCTCGGTACTCCGACCTGCTTCCATGATCTGTCCTCTGTCCCAACACCTCCCTATGGCTATATTCAAACATGGCAATGGGATTTTGGAGATGGTTCACCTCTGGTAACCATCAATTTCCCGAATAACCCGGATGTTTGCCATACATATGCTGCCACAGGTACTTATGCCGTGACACTGACAACCTGGGATAATTCAGGATTTTACGATTCCTATACGCATAACCAGGATGTTATGCCGAACCCGATTGCTAATTTCCAGTACAGTTCTGCCTGCCAGAATCAGGTGGTTCAGTTTACCGATGCTTCCTTTGCAAATGGCGGTGGAAACATCATAACCTGGGACTGGAACTTCGGCGATCCTCTTTCCGGTTCAGCCAATACCTCTGCACAACAGAATCCTTCGCATATATTTACCTCCGGAAATACTACCTACCAGGTACGTCTGGTAATTACCAACTTTGACAACTGCCGCGATACCGTTATTAAACCGGTGTATGTATTTCCTGCACCTCCTGTTGAATTTACCCATGATACCGCCTGCGTGAACAATGTGGTAACCTTTACGGCAAATACAGTTATTACCCATGTCGACTCTATTTCATCATGGTCATGGAATTTTGGAGACGGGAGCCCTGCCAGCACAGATCCTGTGACAACTTCCCATTTGTACAGTTCACCCGGTACATATACCGCCACGTTGACTGTTGTCGATTTCCACGGATGTATCAATCAGATATCCCATACTGTAAAAGTTAATCCACTTCCAATTCCGCAATTTACATGGAACACTCCGGTATGTTCCAGTGATGCGGTTCATTTTACGGATCAATCCACAGTTCCTTCAGCATATACAGGCTATATAGCCAAATGGCTCTGGGATTTCGGCGATGGAACTACTCAGACAATCATTATTCCGAATTCACCCAATGTATCCCATACCTTCATCGGGGGAGCACTGACCCATACAGTACGTCTTACCGTATGGACAAGCGACAGCTGCACCCAATATATTGAAAAGACTGTTACCAGCGTTCCTTCGCCTGTTGCGAATTTTGAATATTCAACCGTCAGTTGTGAAAAGAGATCAATTCAGTTTACCGATCTTTCCCAGACAAATGGCGGTGGCGCTATCTCAGTATGGACCTGGAATTTCGATGATCCAGGTTCCGGAGTAAATAATTCTTCAACGATTCCTAATCCTGTACATGTGTTTGCTACAGCCGGTTCATACAATGTAAGTCTTATCATTCAGAATGCTACGGGATGTAGGGATACCATTGTTAAAGCAGTTGTCATAAATCCGCTTCCGGCTCCCAATTTCACTGCAGATACTGCCTGTGTGGGCAATCCGACACAATTCACGGATTTTTCGGTTGCCAACGCGGGATCTTCATCGCTGACATACAGCTGGAATTTCGGTGACGGTTCACCGCTTTCTCCTCAACAGAATCCCACTCATACCTATGCGACTTACGGCGTTTATAATGTCACACTGACTATCACAAATGCAAACGGATGCGTCAAGGATACTACGAAATCTATTCTTGTGAATCCGCTTCCCCAGGCTGCTTTCAGTTTTAGCACACCCAACTGCTTCGGAGCTGTAGTATCTTATACAAATTTGAGTACTACTGTTTCCGGTTACCTGGGCAGTATCGTTAAATGGACCTGGGATTTTGGCGATGGTACCCAAACTGTTGTTAACTTCCCGAATAATCCGAATGTGACACACACATTTGTTGGTTCAGCCTTATCACATATTGTAACGCTGACCGTTAAAACGTCAGATAGTTGCGAAAGTTTTGTGCAACACACAGTTACCAGTATTCCTTCACCGGTTGCCAATTATTCATATTCAACGAATAGTTGTACCGGTCAAGCCGTTCAGTTTACAGACCAATCGCAACCGAATGGCGGTGGAAATATAATTTCATGGAACTGGAATTTCGGAGATCCGGCTTCCGGATCCAATAATACTTCCGGAGCCCAGAGTCCGGTTCATATATTTACATCTACAGGAAGTTTTACAGTAACCCTTATCATCACCAACACCAGCAATTGTACCGATACTATGGTGAAGACCGTTTCTGTGAATATGCTGCCTGTCGCAAGATTTATTGCGGATACTGCCTGTCTTAATTCACCAACAACCTTTACAGATCAGTCGCTTCCGAATGCCATGAACATTGTTTCATGGACTTGGGACTTTGGAGACGGATCTCCGATTTCTCCGTTGCAGAATCCGACCCATACCTATATTAATTATGGTGTATATAATGTCAAGCTGACCATCGTCAATTCTAATGGCTGTTCAAAGGATACCATCCACCAGGTGCTTGTTAACCCATTACCCACTGCGGCATATACGTTTTCGACGCCCAACTGCTTTGGTGCAGTGGTACATTATACAGATCTTTCTACCACTCCATCAGGATATCTGGGTACAATTGTGAAATGGACATGGGATTTTGGTGATGGAACCCAAACAGTGGTGAACTTCCCTGGGAATCCCAGTGTTAATCATACATTTGCAGGATCAGCGCTGACCCATACCGTTCGTTTAACAGTTCAAACATCCGACAGTTGTTCTCAATATGTTGAACATATCATCAACAGCATTCCTTCACCGGTTGCCAATTTCTCTTATCCGACAATAACCTGTTCAGGACATACAACCCAGTTTACGGACCTCTCACAGGCTAATGGTGGTGGAGGTATTGTGACCTGGAGCTGGAATTTCGGAGATCCTGCATCGGGTGGCAATAATATTTCTTCTGCTCAGAACCCGATTCATACCTTTTCTTCCAATGGTACATATAATGTGGTATTGATTGTAACCAACGCCAGCTACTGTACGGATACCATGACACAATCCGTAACCGTCAGCATGCTCCCGGTTGC
Organism: Bacteroidota bacterium; assembly: GCA_030706225.1. Taxonomy (GTDB): domain Bacteria; phylum Bacteroidota; class Bacteroidia; order Bacteroidales; family FEN-979; genus JAUZOW01. The sequence continues at coordinate 9,734 of JAUZOW010000065.1, forward strand.
CAATTTCACATCAGATACTGCATGCTATAATTCGCCGACGACATTTACGGACCTGTCCTCACCCAATGCTCCGAATTTAATTTCATGGACATGGGATTTCGGAGACGGTACACCGGTTTCTACACAGCAGAATCCGATCCACACTTTTACCAATTACGGTGTATTTAATGTTAAACTGACGACTGTAAATGTGAACGGATGTTCCAAGGATACAACCAAACAGGTTCTGGTAAATCCTCAGCCTGTTGCTGCATTCAACTTCTCAACACCTAACTGCATAGGAGCTGAAGTCCAATTTACAAACCTTTCTACAACCGTTCCCGGTTACCTTGGAAGTATTGTACAATGGGTATGGGATTTCGGCGATGGGACTACACAAACGATTAATGCTCCGGGCAACCCGAATGTAAACCATACATTTGTCGGAGGTGCTCTGAATCATACTGTGACACTGACCGTGACTACTTCTACAAACTGTGTAAATTCAGTTACTCATGTCGTGACCAGTATGCCATCTCCTTTGGCAAACTTCTCGGTTCCAAACCAGAACTGCAGTGGACAGTCAGTTCAATTTACCGATCTTACACAACAAAATGGTGGAAGCAATATTATTTCCTGGCATTGGGATTTCGGTGATCCGGGATCCGGTGGTAATAATATTTCTACTGCTCAAAACCCAATTCATTATTTCTCAGTAGCCGGAACCTTTACCGTAACATTGATTGTTTCCAATTCTTCCAGTTGTACAGATACGGCTATCAATAATGCTGTGACCGTCAATGCACGACCGCTTGCTAATTTCTCTGCCGATACAGCTTGTCTGGGTTCACCAACTTCCTTCACCGATCAGTCTACTTCTACTGCAGGGACGATTTCTGCATGGTTGTGGAATTTCGGAGACGGAACGACAGCAACATCCCAGAACCCGACACATAACTTCAGTGCTGCAGGTGTATTTAATGTGACACTGACAGTGACTTCATCGGTTGGCTGTCACCGGGATACCATTAAAAATGTTCTTGTGCTGGCTAAACCGTTACCAAACTTTACTGCCACTGCACCTTCCTGTGCCAGTGACTCGGTTCAGTTCACGGATCTTTCCACTACTCCTCACGGTACGATTACTACCTGGGTGTGGGATTTCGGTGATGGAAGCGCAACGCAGACAGTCAATTTCCCGAATTCTCCCAATGTTCGGCATAAATATGCCAACGGAGGCAATTATAATGTTATTCTGACTATCACTACATCGGATAATTGCCAGGCTTCGAAGATTAACCCGGTTATTGTAACATCAGCGCCTGCTGCAAACTTTGATTTTGCAACTTCACGTTGTGCCCAGATGCCGGTAACCTTTACGGATATTTCACAGACCAATAGCGGACCACCTGTTTCTCAATGGTTGTGGGATTTTGGTGATCCGAACTCCGGATCTGCCAATACATCCAATTTACAAAATCCGACCCATAGCTTTACAACGGATGGAACATTCAATGTCAAGCTGTCGGCTACCAACTCAAGCGGTTGTACGGATACTATTACAAAGCCTGTAAGTGTCAACCAAAAACCGCTGGCTTCTTTCAGCGCTGATACGGCTTGCTTCGGAATAGCTACCGTTTTCTCGGATAATTCTACTGCAAATGCTTCGTCAATATCATCGTGGAACTGGGATTTCGGAGACCCGGGTTCAGGTACAAATAATACTTCTACTCTTCAGAATCCGACACATTCATTCAGTTCAACCGGGAATTTCTCTGTCACACTGACAGTGACAAATTCAAATGGTTGTGCAGATGATACAATCATTACAGTGAATGTCAATCCAAAACCTGTGGCAATGTTCAGTGCCAGCACATCCTGTATCAACAGCCCGACTTTATTTACGGATCTTTCAACAGCTCCGGGCAGTTCGATTGCATCCTGGCTATGGGATTTCGGCGATGGATCGACACCCAGCACCGTACAAAACCCCGAACATATTTACACTGCATCAGGTACCTATAATGTAAAGCTGGTAGTTGCCAACCTTAGCAACTGTTCAGATTCCATCACATTGCCGGTTGTTGCACGTCCGACGCCAAATGCCGCCTTTACTTACACAGGCTTCTTCTGCCCGGCAGGACAGGTACTCTTCCAGGATCAGTCACAGGGAGTAGGCGCTGCCATTTCTGAACGGGAATGGATATTCGAACCAGGTTATACATCATCCGGGGTCAATCCCACTTATGTTTTCCCGGTTACAGATACAACCTATTTGGTATCATTGATTGTAACAGACAATTTTGGCTGTAAAGATACCATTAGCGACAGCGTTTATGTAAAGCCCGGATTTAAGTTTACTTTCACAAATGATACCGTTTGTTTAGGAGGCATTACTCATTTCCAGGCAGTAAACCAGACCAGAGGCGATACACTTTACAGTCCGTTCTGGGATTTCGGCGATCCGAATTCCGGAGGAAATAATTTCTCATATCAGTATAATCCGACACATAAATATTCACAACCCGGAAGCTATGCAGTTAAACTGCGTGTTATGGATTCGGATAATTGCCTCGACAGTTTGTATAAAGTTGTCCAGGTATATAATCTGCCAGCACCCGCATTTACCTTCCTATCGACACCATGCGACAGCATCATTCATTTCAAGTCGCAATCGACTGCCGGTATCGGTGACATTGCAAGCTGGGAATGGAACTTTGGCGACGGTACTCCACCGTTAATCATTCCTTCCCCGGGAACGGGAGATACATCTCATCAGTATCCCTCAGTGGGTGTATATAAAGTAGTATTGAGGATAACCAATTCACGCGGATGTACAGATACATTAAGCCAGAATGTTGAGTTGTATCCCTGTATAAAAGCATCCTTTACATATAATGATACGCTCTTGTGTTCCCGTTATCCTGTAGCTTTCTCTGACAGTTCTTTGCCGGTAAGCATTATCAATCAGTGGCATTGGCTCTTCGGAGATGGCAAGGATACGACGTACACAATGCATGATCCTGTTCTTGTTCATAGCTTTGATACTCCGGGAGTATTTGATGTAAAACTGATTATAAATGCGACGGTTAACGGAAAAGCTTTTGTTGATACCGCAAGTCAGGCAGTAGTTATTCATCCGACTCCGCTGCCATTGTTTTACAATGCTCCGGTTTGTATGAAGCAGGTAACATTATTCAGAGATACTTCAAATACATACGGTGAACCAGTGAAATCGTGGACATGGGAATTCGGTGATCCGGCATCCGGGACTAAGGATACAGCACGGATAGCTAACCCGTCACATCACTATGATACAGCAGGGTATTATAATGTTAAATTGGTGGTAATAAATAAATTTGGGTGTAAGGATTCTCTTACCAAGAGCACCAGGGTATTAGGAGTTCCTACGGCTATCTTCAATCATGAACCTGCTTGCGACGGTAATCCGACAATCTTCCATGATATGACAACGGTTGCAGATACTTTGATTGGAAACTGGATGTGGAAATTCGGTGATGTGGCCAATGCGCCTTCCGATACATCAACGTTACAGGATCCTTTCTATATTTATAAAGCGGCCGGAGATTATGCTGTACGGTTAATCGTGAAAGATAAGTACGGATGTATGGATACTGTAGATTCAACGGTAGTTGTTCATGTATCACCGGTAAGTTCATTTACATTGACTGAAAACCTGAATGATATGATCGGAAAGATCCAATTGAATAACAAATCGACCGGCTCTGAATCTTATTTCTGGGATTTCGGAAACGGACAGCATTCATCAGAAAAAAATCCGATTGCAACCTATACAGAAGACGGAAGTTATACCATCATGTTAATATCCTACAATCAGTATGAATGTGTGGATACTACCTATTACAAGTATGATGTTCTGTTCAAGGGATTATATATTCCAAATGCCTTTGCTCCGAATACAACCAATTATGCTGTAAGGTTATTCAAACCTGTCGGGATTAATCTGAAAGAATACCATATTGAGGTATTCGACCTATGGGGCCATATGTTATGGGAATCCAGAGCTCTGGATTCGCAGGGACGGCCTGTTGAAGCCTGGGATGGATATTACAACGGTGTTCTGATGCCTCAGGGAACCTATATGTGGAAAGCCAGTGCGACCTTTATTGATGACAGCATATGGGAAGGTTCTGATATAGGCAAAGGGGAGGCAAAAACCTCTGGAACTGTATCATTAATTCGATAATTCATAATAATAACTCGATGAGAAAACTTGGTATAATTCTCTTCTTTATAGCCGGAATCTTCCTGCTGATTCCGTCCGTGCATGGCCAGGATGTAATTTATTCCCAGCAATTCAGCCAGCCGATGTATTATAACCCTGCATTTACAGGTATTAACACCGGTGTAAGAGCCCGGTTTTCGTACCGAGACCAATGGCCTAACCTGCCGGTTGATTTCAAATCATATTGTTTTTCAGCTGATGTAGGAGATAGGGGTCTTCCCGGATCCGGTGGATTCGGCTTACTCGTAAATTCGACCAATGATGGAATCGGATTAATAAAATACGTTTCCGTCGGACTTAATATGGCTGTAAGGGTACCTATTTCTTCTTTAATGGTTGCCCAGGTCGGGATCAAGGCTGCAGTAGTTCAAAAAAAAGTCAACTGGGACGATATGGTATTTGCAGATCAGCTCAGTGAACGGTATGGAAA
>JAUZOW010000066.1 GCA_030706225.1 Bacteroidota bacterium
ACAAGCGGACGCCTTAATTCGCTGGTCAGTGAATAGAAAGACCCGAAAAGGACAATATCTTTATCCGTAACAACCGGGAATTCACCGGTAAGCCGTTTTTTAGGATAAATCTTGTAAAATGAATAATCCGCATCTCCGCTTTTATCTAAGAAAGCAAGAGAGATAGCGGTTTTACCTTCGTTGTAACGGTTGATGAATTTAATGGAAACGCCGTTTTTTTCAAGGAACGAAATGATGACATCGGCAACCCGGTCATGGGTAAGGTCGCTGATCAGATGGACAGATAATCCGACTTTTCCCAGTGAAACGGCAGAATTTAACATGGATCCACCAGGCACAGCAGCAGCCGGTTGGCTGTTTTTAAAAATGATGTCCAGAAGACATTCCCCGACAGCATAAATATTCCGCCGGGTTTCGGTTGATTTAATTTGTTCTTTGCTCATTGTTTTTCCTTTTGTTATTCAAAAAAGGAAAAGAAAAAATCATTCAAAATCAAGCCCAAACTGTTCCCTTAGGTCCAGCAGATCCGGATTCTTTTCAACCATCCGGCTGAATTTATCACGGCTGGTATATGGCTTGTTCTCCTTGGGAATCACCGGAACCACGATTTGAAGCCAGATGGAAGTATTTTTAAGCCGTTTACGGATGAAATCCAGCAATTCATTTTGTTTCTGATGGAGCTCTTCTTCCAGCAATTTATTATCCACACAAAATTCAATCATGCTTTCATTTTTCAGTAATGGCTGATACTTCTTGAGAGTGCTGTACAGATGCGGTAGATCCTGATGAACCGACTCGGTAAATTCTCCCCATGCTTCTTCAAGTTGTTCCTGAGTGAAAGGTTCTGCCATCTGCTTTATGGATTGAGAAGCTTCGGCAGAGGAGGGGTTTTCTGATGATTTTTGTTCTTTCTTTTCCCTGGTTTGTTTTATAGAAATGGTTCCCGGAAACGGCTTCGATTCTTTAACCTTTGGAGGTATTACAATATGTGAAGCCTGCTGGGGTTCGGATTTTTTTACCTGATTGGAAGCTTTTACCGGCGCCTGTTTAGCTGCCGGGTTTTCCGGAACCTGATTGTTTTGTCCTTGAATCAGGCACATTTGCATGAGTGCTAGTTCAAGATGAAGTCGCTTATTGTTACTGATTTTATAATTCAGATCACAACGGTTGTTGATGTCCAGCAACCGGATCAGAAAATCAGAAGAGCAATGGGCGGCTTGTTCAAGATAGCGTTCGCGAACGGCAGGCACTGTCTCCAACAATTTAATAGTTGCCGGATCTTTGCAAACCAACAGGTTGCGAAGATGTTCGCCAAAGCCAATCATAAAATGAGAACCTTCAAATCCCTTATCAATTATTTCATTGATTATCAACAATGTTGATGGGATGTCCCCGGCATGGATGCAATCTGTAATCCGGAAGAAGTACTCATAATCAAGTACATTCAGATTATTCAGTACCGTTTCATAGGTTAGCTTATTGCCGGCAAAGCTGACAAGCTGGTCGAAAATAGATAACGCATCTCGCATAGCGCCGTCCGCTTTCTGGGCTATGACGTTCAGTGCTTTTTCTTCCGCTTCAATGTTTTCGTGCGATGCGACGAATTTCAGATGTCCAACGATATCATCAACGGTAATCCTCCGAAAATCAAAGATCTGGCAACGGGAGAGAATGGTCGGAAGAATCTTGTGCTTTTCTGTTGTCGCCAAAATGAATTTTGCGTAAGCGGGAGGCTCTTCCAATGTTTTCAAAAAGGCGTTGAAAGCCGAAGCCGACAGCATGTGAACTTCGTCGATGATGTATACCTTATATTTTCCGCTTTGCGGCGGGATTCTGACTTTGTCCACAAGGTTCCTTATCTCGTCCACCGAATTGTTGGAAGCGCCGTCGAGTTCGGTTATATTGAACGAGGCGCTTTCGTTGAATGAGATGCAGGAAGGGCATTTATCACATGCTTCCCCGGTAGGGGTTATATTTTCACAATTGATTGTTTTGGCGAGGATCCTCGCACACGTAGTTTTGCCAACCCCTCTCGGCCCGCAAAACAGGAAAGCCTGGGCAAGCTGGTTATTGCGGATGGCATTTTTCAGAGTATTTGTAATAGCCTGCTGTCCAACAACTGTATCGAAGGTCTGAGGCCTGTACTTTCGCGCAGAAACGATAAAATTTTCCATTCTGTATAAATCGGGAGTTCCTTTGGACAGTCAAAGATAAGAAACTTTTTACGGTTATGATATAATCCATTTCAGATATCCGATTTTTGCGTATTTTGGCTGCTATAATGAATAAAGAATAACTATGCTGCTTGTATATGTGCCTGAGATAACAAGGAGAATCTCTTACATCTATTCTCTGGTTTTTGAAGATCTGTTGGGATACAAACTGGAACTCACTACTTCACTTGATGACTATCGTTCTTGTTCAGGTCCCAGAATTGCCTGTTCAAAAGTTCCTATTGATTCCGGATTATTCCTGAAATCGGACGGTTTGCTTTATGAAAAAGAGATCCATGAACAGCACATCACTCTTTCAACGTACGAAGGATTGCCGGTGTTTTTTTCGCACAATGACCCGGATTCAATTTTGCCTTTTGATCTGATGTCGGCTTCATTTTATCTGGTGACTCGATATGAGGAATATTTTCCTTTTGAAGCCGATCGTCACGGCAGATTTTCTTCAAATCAAAGTCTGGCGTATAAAAACGGATTTTTGCAATCTCCACTTGTCAACCTCTGGGCTGCAAAATTGGGAGAAAAAATTTCAAACGCATTTCCGCTTGAAGATCCCGAACGAATCCAGTTCCGGTTTGTTCCAACCATTGATATCGACCACGCTTTTGCTTACAGGGGAAGAAATCTCCTGAGAACAGCCGGAGGTTATCTCCGTTCTTTTTCCGGGATGGACTGGAATGAAATTTCTACCCGTACAAGAGTTCTTTTCCGGAAAATGGAAGATCCGTTTGATATTTATGAAATGATCTCTTCAATTCACAAAGAAGCCGGCTTGTCGCCTCTTTTCTTTATTCTTTTTTCAGACAGGGGAGGAGGAAATGATAATAATGTCAGGCTCTCAAATCTGAATTTCAGGGATCTTTTGCTTCAGCTTGACGAACATGAAAACGTGGGTCTTCATCCTTCCCTGCGATCAAACCGGAGGTTTGATCTGCTTGAATCTGAATACCGCGGATTGTCAAACAGTCTCGGGAGAGATGTCACAGCCAGCCGCCAGCATTTTCTTTATCTTTCATTTCCAGACACATATCGTAATCTTGTCCGACTTGGCATCACCGACGATTATTCGCTTTCTTATTCCGAAATTCCAGGTTTCAGAGCGAGTATCGCTTCTCCTTTTTTATTTTATGATCTTCTCCGGAATGAACCTACTTCACTGATGATCCACCCGACTACGGTCATGGATGTGACTCTGAAGGATCAATTGGGCCTGACCCCGGAGACAGCACTCGGGCTCATTGAAAAACTGATCCATCAGGTAAAGGCGGTTAGCGGGGAGTTTGTTTCTCTCTGGCATAATGAAAGCTTATCCGAATGGGGACGATGGAAAGGATGGTTGCCTGTTTACCAGGAATTGATCAAAATGGCTACTGTTTAAACCGGTTGGGATGATTCATTATCTTCCACATAAGCAAATAAATAAATCTCTCTGGGATGAATGTGTCCGGGAATCAGTGAACGGGATCATTTATGGCTTTTCCTGGTACCTGGATATTGTTTCTCCCGGATGGGACGGATTGATAGAAGATAACTATACCAGTGTATTCCCTTTAACTCACAGGAAGAAATCATGGATTTCATATTTGTATCAGCCTTTTTTTACCCAGCAACTTGGACTTTTTTCCCGATCGCATCTTACTCCCCTGAAAGTGGAAGAATTCCTGAAGAATATTCCCACTAAATTCAGGTTCGTTGAAATTCATTTGAATTCAATGAATAAAGCCAGTGAAAGGGAAAGTGAAGGGAAATTTACGCTCTTGGAGAGAAAAAATTTTGAAATGGATTTGATTCCCTCTTATGATATCCTCTCAAAACAATATTCGAAGAATACACGCAGGAATATTAAAAAAGCGCTCAATAACCCTATTGAGTTCAGCCGTAAGACAGAACCGGATGAATTGATTACCCTTTTTAAGGAAAATTTCGGTAACCATGAAGGAAAGCTAAAGTACAGAGATTATGATACCCTGAGAAATCTGATGACTTATTGCATAAAGGAAAAGGCAGGATGGATCGTCGGGGCTTATCTTCCGGGAAACCTGCTTTGTGCAGGTGTTTTCTTCCTGCAGGTTCATTCGAGGATTATATATCATTTTGCTGCGACCAGTGCTGAAGGCAAAGAATGCGGAGCCATGTCGCTTCTGATCGATAAGAAGATCCGTGAAAATGCCGGCAAGCCAGTTACTTTTGATTTTGAAGGCTCGAACGACCCGAATGTCGCCAGATTCTATAAGGGATTCGGAGCCAGTGAAGTACCATATTACATGGTTCGGATCAACCGTCTTCCGGATGTCATTAATAAAGCAATAAAATTAATCCATAAGGGAAACAGTTAATTTCATTACATTTGTATATTCAAAAATGCAGCAAATACCATGGTTAATGTTCTGAGTGAAAGCAACAGTTTATTGAACCAGTTTATTGCTGAAGTCAGAGACGTAGAGATCCAACAGGACTCCATGCGTTTTCGTGAGAACCTGGTCAGATTAGGGGAGATTTTTGCTTATGAGATCAGCAAAACACTGGAATATAAGAATAAAGAAGTTTCGACTTCCCTTGGAATATCTAATGTGCCTACGCTGGTTGAATATCCTGTTCTTGCCGGGATCCTGAGAGCTGCCTTGCCTTTTCAAAAAGGATTTTTAAATTTCTTTGATAAATCGGAGAATGCTTTCCTTTTTCCATACAGGAAATCACACCAAAATCATTCCTTTACAGTTCAGGTTGAATATTCCTCCGCTCCAGGCATTGCAGGTAAAACATTGATCTTGTGTGATACCATGATTGCTACGGGTTCCTCTATGGTGTTGTGTTACAAGGAGCTGTTATCAAAGGGCAAGCCGAATCATACACATATTGCGACCATTGTTGCCAGTCTGGAAGGTATTGATTACCTGAAAAAACAGCTTCCCCGGGAAGACGTGACTATTTGGGCCGGAGCAATTGACGAAGAGCTCACGGCACAATCCTATATTGTTCCCGGCCTGGGAGATGCCGGAGATCTTGCTTTCGGGAAAAAAATCTGACAATTCCCTTTCCTATGAAACAAACACTGATTTGGGAAAATGTTCGCATTTCACTGGATTCTGTAAGAAGCCATATCCTTAGAACTATTCTGACCATTCTCATTATCGCTTTTGGAATTATGGCGCTGGTCGGGATCCTTACGGCGACCGATTCTATCAAATATTACCTGACGAAGAATTTTACGATGATGGGTGCAAATACTTTTATGATCCGAAACCGGAGCATGCAGGTACATATGGGTGATCAGGGGGAAAAAACGAGATTGTACGAGGCTATTTCCTATAAACAGGCAATGGATTTCAAGGAAAAATATATTTTTCCCGCCTATGTATCCATATTTATCACAGCTACTGGAACTGCCACACTGAAATATGAATCGAATAAAACCAATCCCAATATACGCGTTTTAGGAACGGATGAGACGTATCTCATTACTTCAGGCGATGAAATTGACAAAGGCAGGGTATTTACTTCGGAAGAGGTACTGGATGGGAACAATGTTTGTATTGTGGGTTCTGAGCTTGTTAAAAATCTTTTTAAAAATAATGAAGATCCGATAGGAAAGATCATATCCATTGGACCGGGGAAATACCGTGTTGTCGGTACAATAAAAGAAAAAGGCTCCAGTATGGGATTCAGCGGAGACCGGAATTGCATGATCCCTCTGAATAATGTCAGAAATTATTTTTCGCGTCCCAACATGTCATTCGGTATCAATGTGATGGCCAAGAACCAGGAACAGATGGATGCAGCAATCGGGGAAGCGACAGGCTTGTTCCGAATCATACGTCAAAACCCGGTAGGAATGGAAAATACTTTTGAGATCAGCAAGAGCGACAATGTAGCGAAGATGATGATCGAAAATATTAAATATGTAACGCTGGCAGCTACGCTGGTAGGGCTGATCACACTGGTCGGAGCTGCTATCGGGTTGATGAATATCATGTTGGTTTCTGTTACGGAACGTACCCGTGAGATCGGGATCCGGAAAGCGATTGGAGCAACACGAAAGCTGATCCGGAACCAGTTCCTTACCGAAGCTATTGTTATTGCCCAGCTGGGAGGTTTACTCGGTATCCTTTTTGGTATCCTGATCGGAAACCTGATATCCCTGCTGATTCACAGTGCTTTTATCATTCCCTGGCTATGGATACTTACAGGAGTGATCCTTTGCCTTGCTGTCGCACTGATCTCCGGGTATTTGCCCGCAAAAAAAGCAGCTAACCTGGATCCTATTGAATCCCTTAGATATGAATAGTATATAAAATGTCCGCCGAGGCTTTTACTAACTCTCTGATGCGGCAATTTCCGTATACGCCTACCAATGATCAGCGGAATGCTATTACATTAATCAGCTATTTTCTTACAGATTCCTGGAGAGAAAAAAACCATTTGTTTATTCTTAAAGGATATGCAGGAACTGGAAAGACGACCATCATTGCAGCCTTGGTAAATATGCTTTTACAGATCGGGAAAAAGTCAGTGCTCATGGCTCCGACAGGCCGGGCTGCCAAAGTGCTTTCGGGTTATTCAAAACAGCCGGCTCATACCATTCATCGTAAGATTTATTTTGCCCATAGCGGAAAAGACGGGAACATTATTCTGAAACTTCAGAAAAATCTGCATAAAAATACTCTGTTCATTGTCGATGAAGCTTCCATGATTCAGCAGTCTACAATGACTGACCAAAGTTTATTTTCCGGACGGAATGTGCTGGATGATCTGTTTGAATATGTCTTCAGTGGGGAAAATTGCCGGATGATGTTCATTGGCGATTCTGCCCAGTTACCGCCGATAGGGCTTGATACAAGTCCTGCCCTGGATTTTGATTTTCTGAAAAGAGCTTATAATCTTTATGTTGATTCCTGTGAATTAACGGAAGTGGTGAGGCAATCCCGGCAGTCGGGAATACTTGTCAATGCAACGCGTGTTCGTGAAAAGTTGTCGAAACAGCAATGTTCCCTGCCATTGTTTTCGGTCAAGCCGTTCCGGGATATTATCCGGCTTAATGGAGCCGATCTGGAAGAAGAATTGAATTCTGCTTATTCCGCGACAGGAAGAGAACAAAATGTCGTGGTTTGCCGGTCAAATAAAAGAGCTAACCTGTTTAACAGGGCGATCCGGAATAAGATACTTTTTCTTGAAGACGAGATCAGTACGGGCGATCATCTGATGGTTGTCAAGAATAATTATTTCTGGCTTCCGGAAGAATCTGCACCGGGATTTATTGCTAACGGGGATATTATTGAGCTGATGCGGATCCGCCGCATTGAAGAGATGTACGGCTTCCGGTTTGCTGATGTCACGATCCGGTTTCTGGATTATCCGGATGAGAAAGAGTTGGATGTTAAAATCCTTCTGGATACCCTGATGTCAGAGTCATCGGCATTACCATCGGAAGGAAATAACCGCCTTTTTCAGGAAGTAATGAAGGACTATGATGAGATTTCCAGCCGGAGGGGACGTATTGAAAAAGTAAAAGCAAATCCCTGGTTCAATGCTTTGCAGGTTAAATTCGCCTATGCTCTTACCTGTCATAAGACCCAGGGAGGGCAGTGGAATACGGTTTTTGTCGACCAGGGGTATCTGAACGACAAGATGATTGATACCGTATATTTCCGGTGGCTTTATACTGCTCTTACCCGGGCAACCCGGAAACTTTATCTTGTTAATTTTGAAAACAAATTCTTTGAAGATGAGGTTTAATTAATTCTAATTTGTCAGGTATGGAAAGATCAAAGAATATAGCCCTGGTGGCTCATGATAATAAAAAGAAAGACCTGGTGGAATGGGTGGAGTTCAATTACAGGACTCTGCTTGGGCATCAGCTGATCTGTACAGGAACCACAGGCCGGCTGGTTGAGAAAACGATCCTCAAAAAGCTGGAAGAAGGAGAAAATATTGATCGTCCAATTATAAAGCTGAAATCAGGACCTTTGGGTGGCGACCAACAGCTTGGGGCTCTGATTGCCGAGGGCAGGATTGATATGATGATCTTTTTCTGGGATCCCATGCAACCGCAACCGCATGATGTAGATGTAAAAGCTTTATTACGGATTACGGTTGTTTATAATATTCCGACAGCCTGTAACCGGTCTACTGCCGACTTCCTGATTTCTTCTCCGCTTCTGGATGAAGAATATAAACAGAAATTGATTGATTATAACATTTATATTCAGAGAAATATCGAATAAGACACCCCGTTTCGTTCTTATAAAGCTGAAAAATATTAATTTTGCACGCTTTTAACATTCAGGTATGTTTACACTTTTCATTAAAGAGATCAATGGATTTCTGAATTCCTTAATCGGGTATATCGTGATCCTTGTTTTTTTACTCGTGATCGGATTATTCCTATGGGTTTTCCCGGTTCAATTTAACATCCTTGATTTCGGCTATTCAAATTTAGATGGGTTATTCATTCTTGCTCCCTTTGTTTTTCTTTTTCTGATTCCGGCAATTACGATGAGATCGTTCGCTGATGAAAAGAAAAGTGGTACGCTGGAGCTTTTAATGACTCAACCTTTGACTGACCTGCAGATCATTCTGGCAAAGTACTTTGCAGGTATTGCCCTTGTGGTTTTTTCTCTCGTTCCAACTCTTATTTATTATATTTCCGTTTACCGGCTGGGTTTACCTCCCGGAAATCTTGATTCAGGCGCTATCTGGGGATCTTATATAGGGCTTCTCTTTCTGGGAGCTTCCTTTGTCGCTATAGGAATCTTTGCTTCGTCAGTGACCGATAACCAGATCGTATCCTTTATTCTGGCTGTGGTGCTATGCGCATTTTTTTATATGGGCTTTGAACTGGTTTATACCTTTATCCTTTCAGGTAAAACCGGGCTTTGGGTTCAGTCGCTGGGAATCAATGCACATTATAATTCCATAAGCCGCGGGGTTATTGATACCCGGGACCTGATCTATTTTATAAGTATTTCGACCATATTTATCCTGCTTACCCGGTTTTCAATTGAAAGCCGTAAATGGTAATTTTTCCGATGGCTGACAAGAAAAAAAGTTTAAAACGTACAAATATTACCCAGCTTATACTGGGTTTGGTAATCCTCCTGCTCGTAAATGTCATATCCTATTATGCATTCACCCGTGTTGACCTGACGGCTGAAAAACGATATTCTCTTTCCCCGGCTACCAAAAAGCTTTTGAGGAATCTTAACGATGTCGTCTTTTTTAAAGTTTACCTTGAGGGTGATCTTCCACCCGGATTCAGGAGACTTTCAAATGAAACCCGCGAAATGCTCGATGTATTCAGAGCTTACAGCAAGAATATTGAGTACGAGTTTGTGGATCCTTCCACCAATACAAGTGCAAAGGACCGCAATGATGCGTATCGTCTTTTAGTGGAAAGAGGACTTCAACCGACGGAACTGAGAGTCAATAAAAAAGGTGAATCCACGCAACAGATCATTTTCCCTGGGATAATTGTTTCCTATAGGGGACATGAAGCACCTGTTCAGCTTTTAATGACCCAACTGGGGCAGCCTCCTGAAAAAGTGCTGAATAATTCAATCCAATCGCTGGAATATAACCTGGCCAGCGCAATTCAGAAGCTGACGCAGGTCATTAAACCGCAGATCGCATTTATTGAAGGACAGGGTGAGCTTAACAATATGCAGACAGCCGATATAACAGTTTCACTTTCTCAGTTTTACAATGTTGACCGGGTTACACTGGATCATAAAATCAACAGCCTGACCGTACGGTTGAAATCGGACTCCTTGCATGACAAATTGGTCAATAAATACAGAGCAATAATTATTGCAAAGCCACTTCAGAAATTTGATGAAAAAGATAAATTCCTGATCGATCAGTTTATTATGAGAGGTGGCAAGGTCTTGTGGCTTCTTGATCCTGTGTTTGCAAGTATGGACAGCCTTCAGAAATACAGCAACACCATGGGAATTTCGAATGACGTCAACCTGGATGATATGCTGTTCAATTACGGAGTCCGTTTGAATAACAATCTGGTTATGGACTTATCGGCATTACCTATTCCTGTAAAAACAGGCCAGATCGGTAATCAACCCCGGTTTGAATTTTTCCCGTGGTACTTCTTCCCCCTGATCACACCTTCAATAAGTCATCCTATTGTTAACGGGATTAATGCACTGAAGACTGAATTTGTAAGCAGTGTGGATACGGCAGATGTTCCGGGAGTGAAGAAAACATTTCTTTTATCATCTTCTCCCTATTCCAGAACAGTAAGTGTTCCGGTTCTGATCGATCTGGATATCCTTCGTCATCCACCTGATGAAAAGGAATTCAATATGGGTCCTCAACCCATAGCGATCTTGCTGGAAGGTTCTTTTAAATCCGCTTTCCAGTACAGGATCCCTCCTGAAATTGCCAATAATAAGGAGCTTGGCTATTATCCGGAAAGCCATAAACCCACGAAAATGATCATCGTGGCGGATGGTGATGTTATTAAAAACCAGTTCCATTATTCACAGGGATATTACCTGCCCCTCGGCTATGATCAATATACGAGGGAAACATATGGAAATAAAGATTTCATCATGAATGCAGTCAATTATCTTTGTGATGATTCAGGCCTGATATCTGTACGCTCCAGGGAACTCAGCCTGCGGTTGCTGGATATGGTTAAAGTAAATAAGGAAAGAATATTCTGGCAGTTTCTGAATATTATAATCCCTCTGATTCTTATTTTGGGATTCGGGCTGGTAAAATCCCGGTTAAGAAAAAATAAATATACACGGATTACCCAAAAGGGAACCAAAGCATAAAAAGAATTCCTGATCATGAAAAAGAATAAATACGTCATTATTATTATCGCTATTCTGGCAATTCTTGCCCTGGTTCTGGTCTGGACCAAATCTCCTTCGACATTCCATCGTACGAACAGCAATTTTGCCGTGGATGATACGGGTTCAATCACTAAAATCTTTATGTCGGATAAAAATAATAACAATTTGAAACTGGTCCGGGGAGAAAAGAATCAATGGATTGTGAATGATAAATATACCGCTCAGAAAAACAATATTGACCTTTTACTCAAAACGATGCACGACTTGGAAGTGAAAGAGCCTGTTTCGAAATCTGCGCATAATAATGTCATTCGCGAATTGGCTGCCAGTGCTGTGAAGGTTGAAATCTATCAGATGGTTTACAGGATCAATATATTTGGTCTCAAACTTTTCCGTCATGAAAAACTTAATAAAGTTTATTATGTCGGAGGATCCACCCAAAGCAACCGGGGAACATATATGTTAATGAAGAATTCCTCTGAACCCTTTATAACTTTCCTTCCCGGCTTACGTGGTTTTGTTTCTCCGCGTTATACCCCGATTGAAAAATACTGGAGGGATTATACGATATTTAAAAAAGATCCCCGTGAAATTGCAGCGATTACTATCGAGTATCCTGAAAAAGAAGATTTTTCATTCTCATTGGTCAATTACAGAGGTTCGGGTCTTCCAAGGATTTTCTCATTTCCGGAAAACAGGGAGATACCCAATTGCGATACATTGAAAGTTTTCAGTATTCTGAATGCCTTCCGCAATATTAATTATGAAGCTCTTTTAAACGATATGGACTCTCACCGTAAGGATTCCGTGATCGCATCTCCTCCGTTCTGCATCATTTCGCTGAAAGATACCTCAGCCAGAGTCAGTACGATCAAGATTTACCACAAAGCGGCTGTTGCCGGATCGGATGAATACTATGGAAGGAAAGTTCCTTATGATCTCGACCGGATGTATGCTCTGGTTAACGATGGTAAAGATTTTGTTCTGGTACAGTATTTTGTTTTTGATAAGGTTTTACGTACCAGGCCTTTCTTTTTACGTGAAACCGGCAATCCTGTAATGAAATAGTCAACTTTTTTCCATTTACGGAAAGATGTTCTCTCATATTTTATTTTCCGGATATTGGTTTCTCCTGATTTAGTTTTCTCCTTTTTTTTGGGTGTTTTCAGGAAGAATTTTTAAAAGCATCGATATATGCCGGATTATAGAAATTATATTTTATATTTGACTATTAATTTGTCCTATGAAGGTTCTTTCCATTCTTCCGGAGACTAAAAATCCTTCGGGTATGGTATTTGCCAAAAGGCAGATAGAACTGTTAAGCACACTTGGGGTTGAAAACAGAACTTTCATTTTCCCATCTACAGAGTTGACTTTCCGGAAGCTTATTAACAACGGGATCAGGCTTCGAAAGGAAGTCAGGTCTTTTCATCCGGATATTGTTCATGTACATTACGGGCTTATTTATGCTTTTGCTGCCGCTTTTTTTCAAGGTCATCGATTGATCATTACATTCCAGGGCAGCGACATTAACAATATCGCATCACGATCACGGTTCAGAAATATTTTCAACCATTTTCTTTCCAATATGGCCGTATTAAGGGCAGGAACAGTGATCTGTGTCAGTAGAAATGTCTCCGGAAATCTCTGGTGGGGACATAAAAAAACCGTGATCATTCCTCCGGGTATCGATATGGATTTGTTTAAACCGATGGACAGGCAGATTTGCCGTGAGAAATTGAACTGGCCGGCAAGTGAAAAAGTAATTCTTTTTAATGCAAATAATCCAGCTGTTAAAAGAATCGATATTGCAGAAAAGACAATCCTTCTCCTTAAAGAGCAAATTCCCGGTGCACGGTTGGAGATCCTCCGGGGAATTATTACGGATGATAATCAGATTCCTGTTATAATCAATGCCTCAGATTGCCTTTTGATATGCAGTGACAGCGAAGGAAGCCCTACTATGGTGAAAGAGGCAATGGCATGCAATATTCCGGTTGTTGGTGTTGATGTAGGGGATGTAAAAGAACGTTTGAGAAATGTGAACGGATCATCTGTCGTCGGTAAAGATCCGGCTGTACTTGCCAACGCCATTGCCGGAGTGCTCAGGGAGGGTAAATCCTCAGAGGGTAGAAAAAAGCTTTTATCGGACGGGCTTTCCGATACAATGGTTGCTCAGAAAATATTGAGACTTTATCGTTTTCGTACTGAAAAACATCATTTTCGTAAAAGAAATTTCGGATGGTAATGAAAATGGAAAACCGGAAATACTATCACCGTAAAATTTTTTATTTTCTCTCGCTGGCCATAGTATTTTTAATTCCCGTTTATGGCCGGATTATTCCAGCTCTGATTGCATTGATGGTTCTTAACTGGCTGATTGAAGGTGAATATATTCATACGATACCAGGCTTTTTCCATAATAAAAAGAGATGGCAGTTACTTTCGTTTTCTATCCTGTTCTTACTATATCTTCTGGGAATGATATATTCCCGGAATGTCAGTTTCGGATTATTTGACCTGCAGATAAAGCTTTCATTGCTGATATTTCCATTGGTGCTTTCTACCCAGTCGCTGGATGATTTTGACATACCTTCAAGAAAAGATTGGTTACTGTCTTTTCTGGCAGGTTGTATGACCGGTTGTCTTATTCTTTTAATCCATGCATTCGGCCGGTATATCCGTACCGGTGAACCGGGAGCTTTTTATTATACCCATTTGTCGTGGTATATGCATTCCAGTTATATGAGTATGTACCTTTCCTTTGCTACCGCTGTAATCGGATTTTTCCTGATTGAATTTAAGGAAAAGATAAAACGTTCTTTCCGGATAATCCTTTATGCAACAGCAATTCTTTTTCTGATTGTAATAATTCTGATCAGTTCCAAAGCCGGGTTAATCAGTTTATCTTTAGTGATCATTTCATGGGTAATGGTTCTGGCTTTTGAGAAGAAACAAAAAATTGCAGCTGTGGCTGTACTGGTTGTGTCAGCTTTTCTTATTGCAGGTTGTATTAAGCTGTTTCCATTTGTTTCAGGCAGAATTGAAACAAC
>JAUZOW010000067.1 GCA_030706225.1 Bacteroidota bacterium
GATCCTGAGCGCGGTTATTTTCAACGCTGTGATTATTGTCCTGCTTATTCCGCTGGCTATTCGCGGTGTGAAATACAGGCCTCAATCAGCCCGGCAGATCCTTACCCGGAACATACTGATTTATGGTTTGGGAGGGCTGATGGCTCCCTTTCTTGGTATTAAAATAATCGACCTGTTAATCAATCTTTTCTGAAAATCATGAAATCCTGGTTGATATCTATACGAATATTCCTGATCATGACCATACTGACAGGCTGCCTGTATCCTTTACTTGTTACAGGAATAGCCAGTGTCTTGTTTGCTCAGGAATCAAAGGGAAGTCTGATAAAAGAGGACGGTATCGTCAAAGGCAGTAGCCTGATCGGACAGAAATTTTCCGGAGAAGAATATTTCTGGCCAAGACCCTCCGCAACAGACTATTCAACTTCTCCGGCAGGAGGGTCGAACTTTGCGCTGACCAGCAAGATATTATCTGACTCGGTAATTTTCCGGGGGGAGAGGTTTCGCAGGGTTAACCGCTTACCAGCAAGATTACCTGTACCTTCGGAGATGCTTTTTGCTTCGGGTAGCGGTTTGGATCCTCATATATCATTGTATTCGGCTCTTATACAGTTCAACAGAGTGTGCGATAAAAGGCATTTTTCCATCCGGCAAAGGCAGATTTTGCTGGAAAAAATCAGCGATCTGAATGAACCGCCTCAATTTTTTCTTTTCGGGGAGCCGAGGATAAACGTTTTACTTTTAAATTTAGAGTTGAATAAGATCCGATGAACAATATTGACGATTTGCGTCCTGATCCGGATGAACTTCTTGCTTCATTGAAAGAGGAAGAAGCCAAAAGCAACCTGGGCAAGCTGAAAGTTTTTTTCGGTATGTGTGCCGGGGTAGGGAAGACCTATTCAATGCTTCAGACTGCCCGGATTGAGAAAGAAAAAGGAATCAATGTGGTAGTAGGTTATGTTGAGACACATAACCGGAAAGAAACGGAAACCCTGCTTACAGGATTGACAATTATTCCAAGGAAAAAGATTCAATACAAAGGCACTGTTCTGGAAGAGATGGATCTGGACGCTATTCTGGAAAGGAAACCCGATCTTGTACTTGTCGATGAGCTGGCACATACCAATGCTCCCGGATCACGTCATATGAAACGTTATCTGGATGTTCAGGAACTTTTAAACAATGGCATTTCTGTTTTTACAACCGTCAATGTGCAGCATATTGAAAGCAAGGCAGATACGGTTACGCAGATCACAGGGATCACGATCAGGGAAACTTTCCCGGATGAGATATTTGAAAAAGCGGATGAAATAGAGCTTGTCGACATTACCCCGGAAGAGCTGATTGAACGGTTCCGGGAAGGCAAAGTATATGCACCGCAACAATCAAGAGAAGCTTTGCAGAATTTTTTCCGCACTGGAAATATTACAGCGCTGAGGGAGCTGGCATTGAGAATGGTTGCCGACCAGGTTGAGAAGCAATTGCGAACTTACATGCAACGGAAAAAGCTTCCCGGCCCCTGGAGAACCAGTTTAAAACTGATGGTGCTGATTGGCCCAAGTCCTTATGCGGGACGTTTGATCCGCTGGGCAAAAACACTTTCCTTTACCATGGGAGCTCAGCTTGTGGCTGCACATTTTGAACCTTCGAAAACTCTCTCAAAGGAAGAGCAGGAACAGCTTAACAAAAACATAATATTGGCACGTCAACTGGGCGCCGAATTCATTTCAACATCCGGGAATAACCAGGTAAGTGCTATTTTAAAGCTGGCACTCAGAGAGAATGTTACACATATCATCGTTGGAAAACCCAGGCACAGAACGCTGGTTTCCCTTTTACGACTGGGGAATTTCCTGAACAAACTGATCCGACACAGCGGGAATATCGATATTTATGTTCTGGGATCAGATGTTTCTTACGATAAGAATTTTTTAAAATATATTCGTCCTCCTTCACTTACATCCGGGCCTTCCGAGTACACACTGGCTGCAGTCGTCATTGCTTTAACAGCCGCTATCTGTTTTCCCTTCAAAGCCTATATGGGCTATCAGGTAGTATCTTTTATCCTTTTGTTCATGGTTTCCATTCTGGCATTGTTTCTTGGTATTGGCCCGATTCTGCTGGCTTCCGCTATGAGTGCCCTGTTATGGGATTTCTTCTTTATTCCTCCCATGATGACTTTTGAAATTAAAGAAACGGAGGATGTTTTTCTTTTAAGCATGTTTTTCTTCATTGCTCTTTTAAATGGCGTTTTAACCTATCGTCTCCGGAAAGAACAGCGAAGATCGAATCACAGGGAAGAGACGACAAATGCTTTGTATAAAATCACACGGGATCTTTCGAATGTAAATAGCATCCAGAAGGTAGTGGAAGTCTCGCTTGCTTCTGTCAGGAGGAATTTCTCCGTTGAGGGAATCATACTCCTTCAGGATAATAATAATTCTCTGCTTCCACCTTTGGAATCCCGGAAAGAGATTTCTCTTTCCAAGGAAGATCTGAGTATTGCATCCTGGGTTTACAGAAACCAGAAGAAAGCAGGGAAGTTCACGGAAACCCTTCCTTCCACCTCCTATACTTTTTTCCCGCTTCCGGGGATGCGTATCCATCCGGGAGTATTGGCGATCAAAGCAAAAGAACCTTTTATCGGGGAAAAGGAAATATTCTGGGATACTTTTATTCAGCAGATCGCCAGTGCTATGGAGCGTGAATTTCTGGACGAATTAGCTCACCGGGCATTGATTCTGGATGAATCAGATAAATTATACAGTACGCTTTTTAACTCCATTTCCCATGAATTCAGGATTCCGGTGACTACAATTCTTGGCGCTTCCGATTCCATCTTGCATCAAAAGCTGAGCCCGGAGATCGCAATACGATTAAACCAGGAAATATTTACGGCATCAGAGCGACTAAACCGGTTGATAGAGAATCTGCTGAATATGTCGCGACTGGAATCTGGAAGAATTGAACCGAAGATGGATTGGTGTGATGTTCATGATCTGGTCTCTATTGTTCTGAAGAATCTGGAAAATGAGGTGAAAAATTTCCAGATGGAAGTGGTAATTCCTCCGGATATGCCTTTGGTAAAGCTTGATTTCGGATTAATGGAGCAGGTTCTGTATAATCTGATTTTTAATGCTACCCAGCATGCTGAAAAAGGAACAACATTACGGGTTAAAATATATTATGACAAACCACGGTTTATATTACAGGTAATGGACCGGGGGACAGGGATCCCTCCGGAAGAAATCCGGAATGTTTTTAATAAATTTTACCGGGTAAAAGGTTCGACAAATGTTGGCACCGGATTAGGTCTGGCTATTGTCAAAGGATTTGTTGAAGCACATAATGGGACGGTCACGGCTGAAAACCGTATTCACGGTGGTGCCCGCTTCTCAGTCCGGATTCCTGCGGAATGTCAGGATTTTACTCTTGATGAAACAGAAAATGAATGAACAGAATAAGATACTGATCATTGACGATGAAATACAAATCCTGCGATTGCTGGAAATCACCCTGGGATCGGCGGGATATTCCCTGATCAAAGCAACAACAGGGAAAGAGGGACTTGCCATGGCTGCCATGTATAATCCTTCTGTTATTCTGCTTGATCTGGGGTTACCGGATGAGGATGGCTTTACGGTTCTGAAAAAACTCAGGGAATGGTTTTCCAGTCCGGTGATCATCCTTTCGGTCAGGAATGAAGAAGAGAATATCATTCGTGCACTGGATTCAGGTGCAAACGATTATATAACGAAACCATTCCGTACAGGGGAACTTCATGCCCGTATACGTTCTGCATTTCGTCAGTCAGTGAAACATGAAGAATCGCCGGTTTTTACTTCCGGACCTCTCCGGGTTGACATGAATCTGAGAATCGTAAAGGTTAACGAGGCAGAGGTGAAGCTGACTGCTACAGAATACAGTTTGTTAGCATTGATGGTGAAAAATGCCGGCAGGGTATTGACACATTCTTTTATTTGCCGTGAAATATGGGGAACACCCTATTCCGATAATACTAAAGTTCTCCGGGTTCATATGGCTCAGCTCCGGAAAAAGATTGAGCCGGAAATACCGGCGTTTCAACTTTTGATTACAGAGCCGGGAGTCGGTTACCGGTTGAAAGTGTACGATGAATGACAAATCGTTACAAAAGCAGTGAACAGTTATTGCAACGGGCTCACTACAGCGATCAGTTCCGGCAGATCCATACCGATTTCTTTCAAATGTTCGATCTTTGGAACTCCGTTCTTTGTCCAGCCGCGGCGTTCGTAAACAGCATCCAGTAGCTTTTCATATTGATCTTCCCGGTATTTGCGTAAAACCGCCATTTTTTCTTCAGTTGTTTTTCCGGCCGGATCATAGCCTATTTTTTCGAGAAGCTGTTTATCGTACCTTTCTGCGCGGGATTCGTATTCTTCTTTTGTAACAGGGCCGCAGGCACGATAGGGTTGGGCATCGTTTTTCCGGAGACCATATCCTCTGCGGATGTTGAAAACCCGCTGGAAGTTATATACTCTTTCGGATTGTCTAAGAAGTTCATCCTTGTCTGCATGAAGTCCAGTCACTGCATTGAAGATGGTCACATAATTATCGACATGCTCAGGAACTTTCGCCGGTTCAGCAGTCTGCGGATTATTTGCCGGTTCCACGTCGTTCCATGGAAGCTTGCAAAAACCTGCAAGTCCGAACCAGGTACGGAACATCGGAAAATAATGTAAGGCTTCTGCTTTGTCTTCAAATGTGGGGATTTGGTTATTCACCATATCCATAAAGATCAACCAGGCTTCATCATGCTGGGGACCTTTATTGGTCATGGCATATCCACCTTGCTGGGCTAAGGATTCCTTAGAAACATACTGGGAATATTCCAGTCCTTTGTTTTCCATCCCGATATCCTGCAAGAATTTTGGATCTCCCCATCCTTTTTCGGCAAAGATCTTTTTCATTTTCCTGACGCCTTGTCCGGCAATCAATCCGAAACCTTCACCGCGGGAGACCTGGTGAAGAAGTTCCATCGCGGCATCGGCATTCCCGAAGTTCAGCTTTAATCCGCCGGTTCTTTCTTCATTAAGAATACCGTTTTCAAAGCATTCCATCACAAATCCTGTGATGGTTCCCCAACTGATGGTACATATCCCGTAAGTATCGCAGTAAAAGTTAGCTTCAATGGTATAGTCGGGATTGAAAATGCCGGCAATGGATCCGAGGGATGAAGTGGTTTCATATTCCGGCCCATCTACGATTACTTTTTCTCCTTTATAGGGTCCTGAGCGGAGTTCGTAATTATCAACCCCTTTGGCACAAGCCATATTACAGCCCACCCAGCAGCCGTCGGGAACATTTTGGGTAAAGTAGGACATCCAGACATCACCACGGATTTTAGAGGCATCCGGATGGCTTCCAAACTTAAAATTATGAACCGGGAGCAGATCGTAATCATTCATAATATGCGTCAGGTGAGCTGTCCCTTTTTTCCGCATTTCACATTGCTTGTCATCCAGTTCCCGCATTTCCTTATTGAATCTGCGGCCACGTTCCTGGATGGCTTCCAGGTTAACCACATTATTTCGGTTTCCGCCGATACCTTTTACGTGGGCAACGAGAGCTTTGATTTTCTTATCGCGGAAAACGGTTCCGATCCCGCCCCGTCCGGCTTGTTTCAGCCTCACTTTTTTCCGCTTGATATCGTAAAAGCTGAAGTTCAGCATACCGATCATAGAATGTTCGGCAGCAGTGCCTGCAGAAACAACGGAGACATTGTATTTATCTTTTTCATTGCCGTCATTTGCCATCATGGTATGCAATTCCTCAGCTAATATATGGCTGTCGGATGGAAGATCTCCGGCTTCATAAATTTCAACGACTTCTCTTTCTTCTTCAAAAACTACCAGGGTTTCCACATCAGATTTCCCCTGAATTTCCAACGCATCAAATCCACAAAATTTCAGGAAAGGAGCAAAAAAGCCACCGACATTGGAATCAATAACAATATCTGTTTCCGGGCTGATGGTGCAAACAATAGCTTTTCCGGTACCTGAATATTGGGTGATGCCACAACAGGGCCCTCCTGAGATCACGATTTCGTTATCCGGATCATTCCACCGGGTATCCGGACGTGTTCCATCCCACAGGATCCGGAGATCAAATCCTTTGCCACCGATGAACTTCTCTTTCATCAAAGGAGTAACCGGCTTTTCCTTCATCGTATAGTCGGAAACATTTATGTAAAGGAACCGGTTATTATATCCCTTCTCTATAGGGGCCCATGTATATTTATATGACGCCAGAAGCTTGTGTGTTTTCTGGAATTCCTGAAATGTCATAGGTGATTTTTTTAATGTTTTTCAAATACAAAGATATTGCTTTTTTATGGCCTAACATAAAGAAATTCAAAATGTTCGATATGTTTTTTCATGCATATCGAACTGGCATAAAAGTCAAATAAATAGGTGATGCGGATCTTGTTTTTATGATCTTCCAAGGTCTTCATCCGAAGGTGTGACCTCATACCAGGAGTAAAGTCCTTTCAGTAGCCGCTTGCGTTTTTCTTCCGGTGAAAGACGTTCGTAAGCAGCCCGTGCTTCCTGCTGTTTCCTCCTTTTTTCTTCTTCAATCCTGTAAATATCGGTAAGGTACTTCTCTTCCACACAATGAGTAAGAAAGTCGCGGGCTACCATAGGAAAAAGTTCAAGAAGAAGTTCGTCTTTTTCGGTTTCAGCCAGCTTCATGTCTCCGTATTCCTCAAAGACAGTGTTTTCCTGTTTTTTATGGGTTTTAGGATCATAGGGAGTCTCTTCCCTTACACCCGTCAACTGTTCCCTGAAGTCCGGGTCGATAGGGATAGGGGTTTTCCCATAGATTCCTTTCACCAGGTTAACGTACTGGATTGATTTTGTTGTGAAGTAAGGCTGGCCTTTATTTTCATCGATAACGCAGTTGACTGCCTGAACGCCAACGATCTGACTGGTAGGTGTTACCAGAGGAGGACAGCCCGACTTGATACGCACCAGGGGGACCAATTCAAGAACTTTAGGAAGAAGCTGGTCAAGCTTTAATTGCTTGAGCTGAGCCAGCATATTGGTATACATTCCTCCCGGAATTTCAGCTTTTTTAACCAGTTCATTGGGTGCCGGGAAATTAAAGTATTTTTCAATTTCCTGGCAGGCTGCGAGCAATTCTTCTTCTTTATCATGTTTAGCCAAATAAATGGCTTTAACAAAGAGTCGGTTGATCTCTTTCGGAAGCTTATCTTTTGTGATATCGAAATCGATCGGGAATATCTTATATGAATCGAATTCAGCCAGTTCTTCCCGGATGACTTTCAGTTCCTTGTTTATTTTGACCACTGCGTCGAGATTGACGCCGGTATCCAGACCCAGTTTATCTGCGAATAGCTGGATGATCTCAAAAGCAGGAGCTGCGGGGCCTCCGGCAAAATTCATTACGGAGGTATCTACGATATCTACGCCATTTACCATAGCCATCAGGACGGAAGCCAGTCCGTAACCTGGTGTACAATGTGTGTGGAAGTCAATAGGAATGGAGGTTTCTGCTTTAAACCGGCGGATCAGCTCACCACTCAGGGAAGGAGTGATCAATCCGGCCATATCCTTTATGCTGATCATGTCGGCTCCCAGTTTTTCCAGCGCTTTTGCTTTATCGACGAAATAATCGACAGTAAATATGTTATGGGGTAAAGAACGCAGTTTTACCCAGGAGCGGAATTTCTGTTTGGCTGTGAATTTTGGATCTACAGTGAAACTGATGGCGCAGTCGGCTAATCCTCCGTTTTCTTTGACATATCTGATGGTCGACTTCATATTATCCAGGTCGTTCAATGCATCGAAAATCCTCATGATCCCGATGCCTGAACGGATGGCATTGCGGTTAAAGCCTTCAATCACTTCTTCCGGGTAAGGATTATAACCAAAAACATTTCTTCCTCTTGAAAGAGCTGTCAGATGTGACGCATTGCCGATTCCTGTTTTGATCTTTTCCAGACGTTCCCAGGGGTTTTCTTTCAGGTAGCGCATAACCGAATCAGGCACTGCTCCTCCCCAAACTTCCATGGCATAAAATCCTGCATCTTTGAAATAGGGTAGTAGCCTGTCAACCTGATCCTGGTTCATTCTGGTAGCAAAAAGAGATTGTTGACCATCCCTCAAAGTCAAATCACGAATCAGCAATTTACGTTTTGTCATATCCTTTAACCATTAGCTTTTGCTTTACAAATTTAGCATATTTTGATATACCTGAATTTACTAATTTTGTTATTCTTATTGCATTCCGGTAATTCCATGGTTATCTATATAAGCATTTATGACCTTCAAAGAGATTAAGAATATTTTGAAAACAAAAAAAGTCGGTATTGCCGGCGCCGGAGGGTTGGGCTCAAATTGTGCAGTGGCTTTGGCCCGGGTAGGTGTCGGAACTCTTATAGTTGCTGATTTTGATGTACTTTCAGAAGATAATCTGAATCGTCAGTATTATTTTCTTGACCAGGTAGGTAAAAAGAAAGTAGTGATGCTGGCTGAAAATATCCAGAATATTAATCCGGATGTGAAAGTAATTGCTTGCGATGTGACATTGACAGAAGAAAATATCCCTGTTTTATTCAGAGATTGTGATGTGATCGTGGAGGCATTTGACCGGGCTGACCAGAAAAAGGTACTCCTTGAAACCGTGATATCCTGTATGCCGGATAAAAAGCTGGTAGCAGGAGTAGGTGTAGCAGGCTGGGGCCATAACGAAACAATCCGGTTCCGGAAAACGGGTAATATTATCATCTGCGGGGATGAAAATACCGAAGTGGGTCCGGATATGCCACCTATGGCGCCCAGGGTCGGGATTGTTGCGAATATGGAAGCAAATGCAGTAATGGAAATATTGTTAGCAGATGAGTGTGTTAGCTAATTGGCTAATTATAAATGCAATAACATAAAGAATGAATATCATATTGAACAATAATCAAGAATCATTTGAGGGGGATCGTCTTACGGTTAATGAGATACTGAAAGCCAAGAAGTTTTCTTTCAAAATGCTTGTAATCAGGATCAACGGGAAACTCGTGAAGAAAGATGAATATGATACTGCTATCGTGAATGATGGCGATAAATTAGATGTCATTCACCTGGTCAGTGGGGGTTGACAGAATCTTTCAGATGACTTCTGCTACAGTGAAATTACTCCCTCCAACGAAAACAAGATCCTCAGAGCCGGCATTTTTCTGTGCTGCGAGCAAAGCTTCTTTTACAGATACATATGTTTGTCCCTGCAATCCAAAGGAATGTGCCTGCTTGCTGAGAATTTCTGCGTCCAATCCCCGGGGAACGGATGCTTTACAGAAATAGTAGGTTGCATCTTTCGGCAAAAGTGAAAGAACGGCATGAGTATCCTTATCATTTACCATACCGATTACAAAATGAAGGTGTTTGTGAGGGGTAAGAGAGATCTGCTTTACTACTTCGCGGATTCCGCCTTCATTGTGGCCGATGTCGCAGATTGTCAGCGGAGAACGAGAGAGTACCTGCCAACGTCCTGACAGACCTGTATTTTCAATGACGCGACTGATCCCTTTGCGGATGAAATCCTTTGTGAGCATAACACTTGAAGGAGGGAGCATTTCGCAAGCTGCTGCTATTGTAGCGAGGTTTTTTTTCTGGTAGACTCCTCCCAGTTGAACGGAAAGCTTTTCAAGCCAGGGTTTGTCGTCACGGAATATGTTCACCATTGCCATCCCTCCGGTCAGCGGGTCTTTTTCATCCATTTCGACTTTGAACCTTTCGTCTGCAAACAAAATGGAAGATCCTGTTTTGCGGGCTTTTTCGACAAAAACTGGTTTTGTTTCCGGGTGTGTTTCCCCGATCACAACCGGGATTCCCGGTTTTATGATTCCTGCTTTTTCAGTTGCGATTTCGGGAAGCGTATTTCCAAGAAATTGCATGTGATCGAAGCTGATGTTGGTGATGACAGAAAGGAGAGGAGTAATGATGTTGGTGGAATCCAATCTGCCTCCCAATCCGACTTCCACGACGGCAATATCAATATTTTCTTCCCGGAAATAATGGAAAGCAAGACCGACAGTCCATTCAAAAAATGAAAGAGAAATGGATTCGAAATCCGTACGGTACTGTTCAACAAAACCGGTTACTTTTTCTTCCGGGATCATTTTCCCGTTGATCCGGATCCTTTCCCTGAAATCTTTCAGGTGTGGGGAAGTGTACAATCCGGTTTTCAATCCTTTTTCCTGGAAGATGGATGCCATTGTATGCGAAACAGATCCTTTCCCGTTAGTACCGGCGATATGAATGGCTTTGAATGAATTCTGCGGATCTCCCAGCATCCTGCATAATTTTATGGTATTATCCAGGTCGGCTTTGTAAGCGGGAGCTCCGATCCGATGATACATCGGAAGTCTGGAATAAAGATAATCAAGAGTTTCTTTGTAATTCATATTAAATATAAATACAACCGCCGGAGGTATTCTTTTGTGCACCTGTTACTGAAGAAAGAGTATTGAATTCACCCATCTGGCGAAGTACACCGAGAAATGCAAAGATCAGGGCTTCTTTGAACTGGATGGTCTTCAAGTCCGGAATGACAATCCGGGTGTTTGTTTTTTCACCGATCAACCGCATCAGATAAAGGTTCAATGCTCCACCTCCTGTAACCAGTGCCTGTTTTGAGGAATCATTATCCAGGGATCCTGCAATCTGGATGGCAATATGCTCTGTAACTGTTCTCATTTTGTCTTCCAAAGAAATTGCTGATTTTTCTATAAGAGGGACAAATTCAGTCAGAAGCCATTCCTTTCCGAGAGATTTCGGAGATGATATTTTATAATAATCCAGCGAGTTCAATGCATTCAGCAGTTTCGGGTCTATTTTACCGGAGGCTGCAATGATCCCATCTTTGTCATAACATTTACCTGATTTTCTGGCGATCCGGTTCAGGATTATATTAGCAGGGCAGATGTCGTAAGCGATTCTATCGCTTTCTTTTTCAAAAGAGATATTTGCAAAGCCACCGATATTCAGGCAATATTGGAAAGATGGAAAGAGCAACCTGTCGCCTGCCGGAACCAGGGGAGCGCCCTGACCGCCAAAAGCCACATCTGTGGAGCGAAAGTCACAGATTACAGGGAATCCTGTTTCAGCAGCGATGGCAGCCCCTTTCCCAATCTGGGTTGTAAAACCGGCGTCAGGCTGGTGAAATATAGTATGACCGTGGGATGCAATAAAATCGGGGTTAATCCCATGCTTGTCAATAAAAGCATGAACCGCCCGGCCAAGCCAATGACCGTATTCCACATCGGTTCTTGCAAGATCTTCTGCGCTTGACTTTTCTACGGATGCAAGACGATTTGTCCATTCTTCCGGATAGGAAACGGTTTCAGCTTCATAAATCCGGAAAGACCATTTCCGGGTGAGATCCTCAAATCTGAATTTGCAGGAAGCAATATCCAGTCCATCCAGCGAAGTGCCCGACATCAATCCAATAACATGAAAAACCTTAACCCCTTCTGTCATTCTTTTCTATCCGTTAATATCAGATCATAATACTTCAGCTATCTGTTCCAGCTTGATTCCCCTGGATCCTTTGATCAAAACAGTTGATCCGGTAAGAGGTTGATGTTTAAACCAGATATTCGCCAGCTCGCTGTCCTGAAAACAAATCCATTCTCTTCGGGTATTCAGCCGTGTAAATTCAGGGCCGATGAGGTAGACCTTTTCAATGCCTGATGTCTCCAACATTTTTAATATACCGAGATGTTCTTCATCGCTATCTTTTCCGAGTTCAAGCATATCTCCCAGAACCACTGCTTTGGATGGGTAGGGGCTGCTGATGAAATTCCGGATGGCAGCTTCCATACTGGATGGATTGGCGTTATAATCATCCAGGATAAGGAGGTTCCGGCTTGTTTGTTTCAGCTCTGAACGGTTGTTGGAAGGAATAAATCCTTCAATAGCTTCTTTGATCATTTGTCCGGGGACCTGGAAAAAATGTCCAATGCAGCAGGCGGCCAGTATATTGGTGGCATTGTAATCCCCGAATAGTCTGGAATGGATGGCAATGGATTCATTACCCAGATGAACTTCCATATTCACCAAAGGATCACATTTCAGGAGAGTACCGCGGACCTGTTCTTTTTCGTTGAAGCCATAGCGGGTAGCAGTAAGTCCTGCAGCCTGGCTGGAAAGCAGCGTATCGTCGCCGTTTAAGAAAACGGTTCCCTGATTATCGCGGAGATAGCGGTAGAGTTCTGTTTTTGTCTTTACGATACCCTCAAAGCTACCGAAGCCTTCGAGGTGAGCGCGTCCGATATTCGTGATAATTCCATGTGTCGGATGCGCGATGTGGCATAAAAAGTCAATTTCGCCGGGATGATTGGCGCCCATTTCCGTGATGACGATTCCTGTTCCTTTACGGATGGAGAGGAGAGTCAGAGGAACGCCGATATGGTTATTCAGATTACCCGGGGTAGCAGCTGTCGGGTATTTTTTCGAGAGGACGGATGCCATCAGTTCCTTGGTGGTAGTCTTGCCGTTAGTACCGGTAATAGCGATGACCGGGATCTGAAAATGTGTCCGGTGAAAGGTTGCCAGGTCCTGCATTGTTTTCAGGACATTTTCGACGATAATAAAGGAGTCATTCTTCTTGAATTCCGGCTCGTCAATAATGGCAAATGCAGCGCCTTTTTCGAGGGCTGTCAGGGCATATTGATTTCCGTTGAAATGTTCACCTTTTAATGCAAAGAAGAGGCTTCCGGGTTTAATTACCCTGCTGTCGGTGCTTATTTCCGGATGTTGAAGAAAAAGTGAATAAAGTTCTTTGAGGGACATATAATTTAAAACAAGGTCAGGTTGCAAAGTAAATAAAAAACCCCGTTTCCTGTCAGAAACGGGGTTCATATTTATAATGATTTCATTATTTACCAGGGATAGAGCTACCGACTCTGGTCATGGCGCAACGGAATCCAATGCAATCGGAAGCGCTGTTTTCATCGAGGTAGCGGCGTTGGCCGGGGCTCATGAAATAAGCAGGATCTTTCCAGTTGCCACCTTTATAAACTCTTGTATGATCGGTGATCAGGGAGCTGAGGCCATACTGGTACATCAGGTTGGTTGAATTGGTATCGGAGGGAGGATTTTTCCAATCGACATCAATATTGGAAGCATAATCGCCATCGAGGTAATTGATATTGTCGGCAGTACGGTAATTGAAGCGGTGCATGCTTTCAGCGGCTGTGACATTACGGTATTTAAGATGTCCCAGGCTATCTTTTTCCGCGATAAATCCTTCCGCATCACGAACCGGTGTTTGGAAAACATTTCCACGGAAAGGACGCAGGTCGGAGGCATAAGATTCGGTAGTAGGACGATAAACATCGAGAACCCATTCGGAAACGTTTCCTGCCATATTATACAGTCCGAAATCGTTCGGGAAGTAAGAACCGCATGGGGCCGGGATTTCGGCGCCATCGTTAAGATTTCCTGCAACCCCCATATAGTCGCCTTGTCCTCTGCGGAAATTGTCCATAAAGCTGCCGTAATACCTTGATTCGCTGGTACGTACGAAGTTGCCGTTCCAGGGATAGTTTTTCCGTTCAACGACGCGTTCATACAGGGTGTTTCCGATAAGTCCGAGCGCTGCATATTCCCATTCGGCTTCAGTCGGGAGGCGGTATTTGGGTAAAAGAACACCATCTTCCATCTTTACTTTACGGGATCCGGTACCTGTAGGATTCAGATCGGGAAGAAGTTTATCGGGAGTA
>JAUZOW010000068.1 GCA_030706225.1 Bacteroidota bacterium
CCTCCGTCTCCCATATTTTCACATAATTCCACACGTTCAGCTCCTCCTGCTTCGGCTTCCATTGCCGATACTGCTGAATTAACACAAGCTTCAAACAACATATGATTAATGATTAAAATTGTACAAAGAACAATGTTCAAATGCAAAGGAAAGAAAATCTAATGAATCGCTCCGGACAAATATCAAAATTAAATCGTGACACGTGACGATCGTGACGCGTGACGCGAAAAATCTAAAATGCAAAACGTTAATTTGCAACTTGCGACTTACGACTTACGACTTACGACTTACGACTTACGACATTGATTCTTACTTCAACACTACCTTTTCCCCTGCAACGGTTTGCCCCCGGTAGCTCAACCGGAAATAGTACATACCCCGGTGCCAGGCTGAGATGTCAAACGACATTTGTTGCTGATCTTTCGGAATTTCCTTTGTCAGTATTTGCTTACCCGTAAAGTCATATACTTCAAGTGTGGTTGATTTCCATTGATAAAAAACCGTATTTGACTGGTTTTTACCCGATCCGGTTGTCGTGACGATATATTTTGGAAATTCGACTTTTAGCTGATTTGATGCTGGATTAGGATAAACTTTCAGTAGGGTTGTTTCAGGATGTGTTTGTGGTTCACTGACATCCAATATCTGATCACAGGTTGGGTTAATAAATCCTGAAGTGATAGGATAAGGGCATAAACTGTCGTATGTAAAAGGATGAGTGTCAACCGAATCAAATTCCAAGTCGGAATTGACTTTAAAAGCAATTATTTGTAAGTAAGAGTAGAAATTATTAGCTATACTTACAATCTTATTATCAAATGTTTTTGCCATACTCATCATGGCATCAGAAATGGGAGGAAGGACTTTACTTTTTAAAACATTTCCAAACGTATCTGTTTTCATAAATAAATTTTGGACAGAATACATATTTATTGCCCATCCAGGTGAATTAACAATTGTCGTATCATTCAAAAAAATGGCTGTTCCGCAACCACCTGTATTTAAATTTGATAAAATATCTTTCGAATAGGATTGAGTGCCATTGCTTAAAATTTTTACCATTGCAGGATTATCATAACCAATTGAATCTAATATGATGTCATGTTTTCCAAAAGAATAAAAATTACCTGTATTACTTTTTATTGATATCATAGGATAACCATAGTAAAATGATGTATCTCCATAAATGACATCCCAAAGCTTATCTCCTGCAGTATCTGTTTTTGTAAAATAGAATCTATTCCAACCCACACTTCCACCTCCTGGATCGGGGTAATAGCATATAGATGTAATTAAAAATCCAGTGCTGTCCACTATCAAATCTTGAGCATCATCATTGAAAGCACTAATATGAGGAAGATAACCCTTATGCCAGATAAGATTTCCAATACTGTCAAACTTGAAAAGATTTGTCCGAATATCTGGATTGGGGTCATTATATGATCCCAGTAACAGATACCCTAAATCAGGTGTTTGCTTCACTCTTAAACCAATATCGTACTCAAGATTTGGTGTATAAATTATATTACACCATTCGATCTCACCACAATGATTTAGTTTAATAATATATGCATCATACTGATTGAATTTTGTAGTAGTACCAGATATTATATATCCCATGTCTAGTGTCTGCTCTATATTATTCATCACAAATATATGTTCATTATCTCCAATCTCCTTATACCACAATATATTTCCATTTATATCTGTTTTTATTACCAATCCATAATTGCAATTACACGTATTTCCTAATATAATATATCCCTTATCATATGTTTCTATTATCCACTGCGCCCATGCATCCCAATTAGGATATGTCTTTGGCCAATTTTGGGGAAATACTTGAAATCTTAAGCAGGTTAGAAATAATAAAGTCAATAATATTCTTATGGTTACTTTTATCTTCATAAAATTATGTCGGTTCTTCGTAAAAACAAGTGAGTAAATTTACGAAAAAATTAAAAATCAAATAAAAAATTGATTAGTCAATGAGAATCAATGTTATCCGTGTAATCCTTGTTCTTTAAACGAATATGTTTCGCTCCTCCGGAGCTTGTAAAGGTTTTCTTTTTATGCTATCTATTAACATGTCGCTGCGCTGCAGCTTTTTTCACGTAACGATCGTTGCGACCTAAAACTGTGAAACTGTGAAACTGTGAAACTGTGGAACCAGGAACATGAAACTTTTTCGCGTCACGCGTCACTTGTCACGACTTATTTCACGCAATTCCTGCATATAAAAACTCCTTTACGATTATTAAGGATATTTTCTCTGAAATGATTGAACTTTTCCCCAAACCAGATGTCTTTAAATATTTCATAACAGATATTCCCCATTTCAAAATCTGCATTTTTATCAAAACAACAGGGTACAACCCTGCCATCCCAGGTTATTACACAAGTGCTCCATAACCGGAAACAATGATTGGATAAATGATATTTTATCCTGTATTTTTCTTGTCCGGTATTTTTATCCGCATTTTTTTCCGGAATGGCTATGTATCTTGAAAATCTTTGAATAGTTGTCATTCGGGAACTTCCTGTTTCGAAGTTATAAATCTGTGCAGTTTTCAGCTTTACGGTATCTGCTCCCCATAGCCTTGCCATTTGGCGTATTTCCTTTATCTGATGTTCATTATGACGGAAGACCAGAAATTGTAATGTAATACGGGGATGTCGTTTCTTTGCGTTAATTTTGGCATCTACCAGGTTTCTGACTCCTTCAGACACTTTTGCCAAAGAACCGCCGATACGATATTTCTCATATACTTCCTGTGTCGTTCCGTCTACGGAAATAAGGATGGAATCAAGTCCGGATTCAACGATTTGAAAGCAGGTTTCCGGATCAAGGAAATGGCCGTTTGTGGAAATAGTCACAAACATTTTTCGTTGTTTAGCCATTCGTATCATTTTAATTACATCCGGATTCAGGAAAGGTTCACCCTGGAACGAAAGGTTAAGGTAAAATGCCTGTGAGGACACCTGATCAAGGACAGTTCTGGCGGTACTCAACGAAGCGATACCTTTTTCTCTTTTAAGTATGTTCTTACCGGTCGGGCATTCCGGGCAGGAAAGGTTACAAAGGTTTGACGGTTCAAATGATATACTGAACGGAAGACCTCCCTGCACAGGTTTTTTTATAATCCTTGAATAATAGTAAGAGAGAAGAATTCTGAAAAAATTAAGGATCCTGCGAAATGTCATTCTTCTGTGGGAACAGTGTCTTTTTTCTTCTTTTTCTTATGCTTTCCAAAAAATCCTTTACCGCGTTCCAGGATTTTCATAAAAACAGGAGAAGCAGAGGAAAGATTATCACTTACGGCATGGAAAACGTTACGAAAAGTAAAAATATCAATAAGCCGGTTAAAGCTGATTTTGATCTTTTGTTCTGTAATGGTGATTTCCATTGTCAACCGGGCCTTTTCATTTTTCAGGTCATCGTATGTCCGGATCTTCCGGATTTCGTGGGGATTTTTGGTTTTATTCATTTTCCGCCTCCTTTTCTTCTTCCAATAACATCTTTGAAAGCATTGTAACAACGGGATTTACAAACAACTTTTTTCGAAGCAGGTAAACCACAAAACCCAGGATTACATAAAAGCTGGCGACGATTAACGCTCCGGCATATGCCGGACCTGCATGGTCGCGAAACCAAAAGATAAAAGCCACCGATATGAAAAGTATCACAAACAGGAAGAGTATAAAGAAAGCCATAGTGATCAGCATCTTCGAGATCACTTTCGACATTTTCTCCGTGATACTGATTTTTAGAAGACTGACGCGGATCTTCACATATTCTTTTACAGAACCTGTAAGTTCGTGTATATTATCTGAAATATTATGTGATTCCATCCTGATGGGTGTTAAAACGTTCTTATTCTTTACTCATTTTTCTTTTTCTCTGTCTGTTCTTCCTCTTCAATTTCCTCTTCTTCGTCATTATCTCCTTTTGAAAGAGAGGATTTAAAGGCATTGAACTTATCAGACAGACCGTCTTCCAGGATATCCGCATAGTTCAGGATCTTTTTTTTGAGACGTTTCCTCATCTTTGAACCTTTTGATGGAGCAAAAAGGACACCCAGCGCTATCCCGGCTGCGAGTCCGGCCAAACCTGCCAGTACGATTTTGGAACCTGATTTTGCCATGGGAATATGTTTTTAAGGTTAAACCTGTTTTATGTTTTTTGAGAAATCTGCTGAACTACACGAAACTGATCGAAAAATTCAACAGCCACAATCCGGAGAAAAGCATAGGCTGGAACAGCAATAATCATTCCGGGAATTCCTCCGATACTTGCTGCTGCTATAATCACCAGAAAGATCTCTATTGGATGGGCTTTAACACTCTTTCCGTAGATCCATGGCTGATAAAGAACATTATCCAGCAATATCACCACTACAATGGCAATCAATGTTTTAATTGCCACAGGCGCGATCTGCATGTACATTCCTTCGCTGATAACGCCTGTAACGGCAAGAAGAACACCTGTCACGGTTGCCACAATCGGGCCGATATATGGAATCATATTTACAATTCCACCGAAAAATGCAATAACCAGAGCACCTTTCACTCCCACAATACTCAGGGCAATGGCATAGCTTGCAATCATAACCAGAATATCAATGATCAGTCCGATAAAATATCTCGTTAAAAGTTTTTTACTTTTCGACATGACATTTTTCGTCTTTTCATGATATTTCTTCGGAATGATCAAAAGAATAAAACGGGGAAGCAGATTTTTATCCAGCAGGAAGAAAAACGAAATGAAAACAATGGAAAAAAGATTAAAGAAAAAGCTTACTGTATATGAGATAATGCTTCCCAGAATATCGGAAAATTTATTAAAATCAACAATTCTGGTGAAGTTTGCCTTAAGCAGGCTTTGAAAGGTATCATGCCTGTGGATTATTCCGAAATCGATCAACCTGTGCTGAATCCATTGGATATCCGATTGGTAATACTGCCCGAGCTTATCCCAGTCGATGGATGAAATCAATCCTGTTTCCTCTGCAACAAGGGGGATAAAAAAGCTGAAAAGCCCGAAAAATATAGCAACGAGAAGAATGAGTGTGATAAACACACTTAAAATATGGGGAAAATGGATCTTACCGATACGGATTTTATCTAAAAGATCTACCAATGGAAACCCAATGATTGAAACAACTCCGGCAATCAATACAACGATAATAATGGTTGAGAAATACCACGCAAGAAAACCGATAGCAACGGTTATAAGAATGATGAAGAAAAGCTTGTATCGTTCGTAAAGCTCTTTCATAAGGTTTGGTTTCTATTGTACAAACTTAAGCAGATTTTAAGCTTTAATCAAATTCACTTTCCGGATTTTTATATCAGAAAGGGAAAAGGAGAGTCAGCTTATAAGCAAAGTTGTCTCCTGTATTGTTGAAAGAATAAGGCCCCCAGCGATAAAATACACCAATTCCAACGGTGTACAGCCGCAAGTTGACCAGATTATTGATCAAAAGTCCGGATTCATAATACCCCAGATTCATTTGCCGAGGTTTAAGCAGGTTATATTTGTATTTTTCTGCATGATCAAGCCATCCAAACCCGATATTCTGTGACAAAACAAATTCGGGATGAAACCATCTTCTCCCTTTAAATAGCAAATATCCAAAATCATGAGTGATGAACAGGTTTGCATATTTATCAGACAGGAATTCGTTCATTCTCATGGTAGCAAAGGTATTGGGTGCAAAAATGGTTACCAGACGGTAACTTGCGTTTCCGTAATAAAGGTTTGTGGCAGGAATGGGTTGGTCAACATATCCCGCATTTAACTGGAATGACAGCTTTCCGAGATATTTAAGTTTAAATGTTTTCTTTATTTTCAGATCGATCTTGTTATAATCATATTGTCCATCCAGCATTCCTTTGATTCCGCGGGTGTATTGAAGCCATACAATGGGGTAATTCGTTCCGAGAGAGATTTTATTATCAACAGTCTGAATGAATTTCTCTCCATAGGCCCATTTGAAACCAGCCGTCAATTCAGTAAAGGCAAAGCTGTTATACAGTAGTACCGAATTGTTATAAGGAATGGAGAGATCGAATGTAGTGGATTTCTTTATCGAACGGGATAATGAGACGTTACAGAGCAGGTATTTGAAAGGCCGGAGGGACAGGGAAAGATTGACATTCTCCGTCCGGTCGGACTTTTTAATCAGTAAGGCTTCCCAGTTGCCGGTCAATATAGAACGGCTGTCATCAAAAAATCTAACGGATCCGCTGGGAATCAGGTCATAAAAATACTCTCCGCGAACGGAAACATCATGCCGGCGGTTGATAAGGTACGAAAGGTCACCACCGTATTTGTGAGTGGATATGGCAAAGGCATACTGATAAAATCCTCCAAAACGGAAT
This sequence comes from Bacteroidota bacterium, assembly GCA_030706225.1. Lineage (GTDB taxonomy): Bacteria > Bacteroidota > Bacteroidia > Bacteroidales > FEN-979 > JAUZOW01. The sequence continues at coordinate 6,385 of JAUZOW010000068.1, forward strand.
CTTTTTGACAGGAGATCATTGGAATGAATTCCTGCACCCAGAACGAAGCCTTCGTAAGTGTTGTAGTTCAGAAATCTGTTTATATCGATATCAATGACCGACCAGGGAATTCGTCCTGATATCAGGGTTTGTAAAGTCTTGGCTGTCTTGTCGAAATTTTCTGCTTTTCCAAGGCTATCAAGCACTTCATAGGTTCTCCTGTCTTTCTGGGTCAGACTGTCGATACGATATTTATTCCAGAATTCATCTTTTTTCTTATTGGCATCTTTTTCTACTTCAATATCCAGATGATCGAATTCTCGTCTTACAAGATCCGGATTCAGGACAATATCGCGGATATAGCTTCTCCCGGTTCCAATCGCACGATATCTTCCGACACGGAGTGTGTTGAAAAAGACATCGGTGTTTAATTGGGTGGGAAACCAATGGGCGCCATCGATCAATTCATACTGTTGCTGAATGCGGATTTTGAAATTATTCCCTGCATCATGAGGCTCGGCAATCACATTCTGGATAGCCCATCCATTGTTGTTGATGGATATAACTCCTTCAATACCGTCGAAATTCGTCTCTCTCCTGGGGCGGAATTTAATGACAAATATGGAATCTTTTCCTGAATACAAGGTATCTTCAATCTTGAAGAAATACTTGCTTAAGCTTCCGGGGCTGATAGGATTTATATAGGTTTTCTGAAGTATGGAAATGAACGGTTTGTAAAAAGAGAATGACTGGATCTGTGTGGCCAGGAATACAAAAATAGGATCCTGAAACCCTGACATCTTGGTAGCAATCACCTGATTGTAATTCCTTTCGGGAGCCATGAATTTCCGTTTGGTGACATTTTCCATTTCAAACAGATTCTGCCGGCTGATGAATTTATTGAGGATATATGTGGCTGAATCCAGTGTTGATGAGGTATCTACACGAATGGAATCTCTTCCGGAACTGAATCCAAGTTCAACGGCAATTTGCCGGGGCTTGTGGGTAGTATCCATTTTGCTGTGAGCAAATTTTGCCGTGTCAATATCGAGAGTGAAAATGGTTTTGTCGTATGAAGTGTACGAGAAAGATCTCAGCTTTTCGGGATCGTTGAATTCACGATTATCAATGACATGCCGGATAATACGGTGGGCAGGATTAATACCCGGAAGGATTTCCACTTCATTTAACTGAACTTCTTTTGAAGTCATCGGGATTACCAGATTCCGGTTTTGGGGTCCTATAATGAGATCTGTTTTTTCATATCCCACATAGGTGAGAGTAATTTTTTTGATATGTTGTGCTGAATGAATGGAAAATTTACCATCGATATCGGTCGTACTTCCGATCAGATTATCTCCATTGACGATGATGTTGACAAATGCCAGGGGAGCTTTTGTTTTTGAATCGATGACGCGGCCACTGACCTGGCTTATATTCTGGCTTAATGAAAACAACGGTATCAGAAAGATTTGTAAAATCACAAATCGACGGAAGAGGAATGACATATGCAAGAAGTTATTGATTTATTGACTTTCCGGATCAAAGTTAAAAATGAACCTTTAAATTGCAGCCTGTGCTGGAAAATTATTCGTAATTTTCCACTCTGAACATGAAAAAGAACGAAGAAAAGAGTAAATATGTTGCAAAGACTCTGGCTGGTCTTGAGGAAATTTTAGCCGGTGAATTAAAGGATCTTGGTGCGACGGAAATAAAAATCCTGACCCGGGCTGTTGAATTCCAGGGTAACCGGGATGTCTTGTACAGGGCAAATTATTGTTGCCGTTGTGCATTGCGCTTCCTTCTTCCGCTGGCTTCCTTCCAGGTTCATGAACAAAATGACCTTTATACCCGGGTTGTAGATCTGGACTGGGATCTATATCTGGATCCCGGGAAAACACTGGCTGTGGATGCTGTTATCAACAAATCGGTTTTTACTAATTCCCATTTTGTGGCGCAGAAGACAAAAGATGCCATTGTTGACCGTTTTCGCAGGCAGTGGGGCGTCAGGCCTTCTGTAAATCTTGATGATCCGGATATACGCATCAATGTTTACCTTACAGGGGAGGAGTGTACGGTTGCACTGGACAGTTCCGGAGCATCCCTTCATAAGCGCGGATACCGCAAGATGACCGGACTGGCGCCCATCAACGAAGTTCTGGCTGCCGGCATGATCCGCCTTTCCGGATGGGATGGTAAAATGCTTTTATTAGATCCAATGTGTGGATCGGGAACCATCCTGATTGAAGCTGCATTGCTGGCAAGGAAAATTCCGGCAGGATTTTTCCGCGAAAAATTCGGATTTATGAAATGGAAGGATTTTGATCCTGAACAATGGCATATCCTCAAGGAAAAAGAGAATGACAAGATCATTCAAACCTGCCCTGAATTATATGGATCAGATATTTCACCTAAAGCGATTTCCGATGTACGCCACAATCTGGCTTTTACCGGCCTGGTCGACTTTGTACATCTGGAAGTCAAACCTTTCGACCGTACCCGTATGCCTGCAGAAAATGGTATGATTATCACCAATCCTCCTTATGATGAACGGCTTCGGCTGGATGATACAATCGGGTTTTATAAAAGCATAGGGGATGTCTTAAAGAAAAAATACACCAGCTATGAAGCCTGGGTCATCTCTTCCGACCTGAAAGCTCTTAAATTTATAGGTCTTCATCCTTCAAAAAAAATCACACTTTTCAATGGCCCGCTGGAATGCAGGTTCGTACAATTTAAATTGTACTGATGGTTATGCCCGATGCTGGAAATATTTTGTTCCAGCGTTCCAGGTTAAAGTTGATTTTCGCTGATTTTCGTATAAAAAGAGTTCTGTACTTCGCAATTCTTGTAAAGGACCAAAATCGTAAATCGTAATTTCCTCTTACATCTCTAATTCTTTAAGGATCTTTGAAACATCTTCCTCTGTTGTCGTCAGTTTGGCTTTACAGATTTTGATCAGGTAGGTCGCCCGTTTAACTTTTTCCGAAAGTTCGTCAACGGAAATCTCTCCCTGCTCGATCTCGGAAACTATTTCCTGGAGTTCTTCGAAGGCTTCTGTGTAATTTGGCTTTTCGCTCATGATGTTTTAGATTGATCTGTGGATTTTACAATACTTTCAATAATTCCTTCATGCAGTATGGTTTTCAGAGTATCCGATTCATGCACCTCGCTAATGCTTTTTACAGCCCTGCCATTTAAAAAAGTGATGCTGTATCCGCGCTTCAGGACATTCTGAGGGCTCATGTTAATCAAGTTCTTTTCCAGATTATCCAGTGCAACGGATTTGCCTGTAAAGTATGCAGCAATCCGGAAGGTTAATCTTTCTGAAAAATGGATCAGCTTTTCCTTTTTATCCCTGAAAATATTCTGCGATTCATGATGAAGAGTGGCTGAAAGTTCCCTGATATTGTTATGACTGCGAAGGAGAATATTTGCCGTTGTATATTGAAAAGTCCTGATTTCCGATTGAAAACGGGATTTTTCTTCACCTATTATTTTCAATGCCCGGTCAGCAATGATCTCTTCGGCTTTATTTACGGGAACATTGAAATTGTGAAAACGCTGGATCAGAAATTCGGCAAGTTTTGTTGGAGTGATGGCATTGACAAAAGACACCATTTCAGTAACGGTTTCATTAGTGGCATGGCCGATCCCGGTGATGACAGGGATTGGGAATAGTGCGATTTCCCTGGCAAGGAGATAATCGTTATAACAGGAAAGGCCGATATCTCCTCCTCCTCCACGAATGATCGCCACTACATCAAAATGGCTTAATACTTTCCGGATTCTTTCCAGTTGTTCTTTAATTCCATCTACAGCTTTTTCTCCCTGAAGGAGGGATGGAAATAAAAAATGAAAGAACCTGTAGTTCCAGGAATTGTTTTCAATAATATTCAGAAAATCTGCATATCCTTTGCTCGTTTCAACTGAAATCACTGCAATTCGTGAGGGCAGAAGGGGGAAGCTCAACTCTTTATTCTTCTCGAAAATACCTTCTTCCTGCAGCTTCCGGATAGTTTCCTGCTTTTCCCGTTCCAGGTCGCCCAGGGTATAGGAAGGGTCGATGTCGAGGATCCGGAGCGACAGTCCATATACCGGATCAAAAGCAATCCGGGCCTGAAACAGGATTTTGATCCCGTCTTTTAACGGTTCATTCAATACCCGAATGAATTTGCTGTTGATGTAATTGTAATCATCCCTCCAGAGTGTCGATTTAACCTGGGCAATTACCTTATTATCCTTTTTTTCAACTAACTCAGGATAGCAATGGCCGGAATAACTGTAAAGGTTGAGCTTGTTCATTTCCGCTTTTACCCAGAATGATCCTGTGTAACGTGTTGATAGGGTTTCCTGTATGCTTTGAAGGACCTCCAGCAGGGTAAAGATGGTCTTATCAGAATTTTCTTCCGGCATGTTAATAGGTTTATGAATCAAAGTTAAGATCGTTTGGGCAACATTCAAAATAGGATAAAATTCACGTTCCTTGTTTATTTACTTAATCGGCTAAAATGTGAAAGGTGATAGGAAAATCCGGAGAAAATAATTACCTCGTTTCCGCTGGAGATTGACATCGCCACTTCTATCAAAAATGTCGTACATTTGAAATGTTTAATTAGAGGAAAAAAGAATATGCCAAAGATTCAGAAAATCGGGATTTTAACTTCCGGTGGAGACTCTCCCGGAATGAACGCAGCAATCCGTGCAGTAGTTCGCACAGGGATTTATGAAGGCCTGGATGTTTTCGGCATTTACCGTGGATATGAAGGTCTGATTGATGGGCTGATTGAGCCAATGACAAGTTCTTCCGTATCCAATATCATTCAACGGGGAGGAACTATCCTGAAAACAGCCCGCAGTGAACGATTTAAGACAAAAGAAGGACGGCAGAAGGCGTATGATATTATATGCCAGTTTAAGCTGAATGCACTGGTCGTTATCGGTGGTAACGGAACCTTTACCGGGGCTTCGGTTTTCGACAAGGAATTTGATTTTCCTATTATCGGATTGCCCGGAACTATTGATAATGATCTTTACGGAACGGATTCCACGATAGGTTACGATACGGCGATCAATACAGCAGTGGAAGCTGCCGACAAAATACGTGATACAGCAACATCCCATGAGCGACTTTTCTTTATCGAAGTTATGGGTCGGGATGCGGGATTTATCGCTTTAAGAACGGGAATTGCCGCCGGAGCAGAATTTATTCTCGTTCCGGAAACCACAACTTACATAAACAATCTTGCCCGTTTGTTGAAGCATGACTGGAGAAAGAATAAAACTTCCGGTCTGGTCATCGTAGCTGAAGGGGATGATGCCGGCGGTGCTTATAAGATCGCTGAGAAAGTGAAGGAACAACTTCCCGAAATGGATACCCGTGTGACTGTTCTGGGCCATATCCAGCGGGGAGGATCTCCCTCGGCATATGACCGTGTACTGGCAAGTACGTTGGGTCATGCCTCTGTTGGTGCTCTTCTCGAAGGACATCGTGGTGAAATGGTTGGCCAGGTCGATAAAAAGATCGTATATACTCCGTTCGAAAAAGCTATCAAGTACAATAAGGATATCAATCACCAGATGCTCGAAATGTCGAGAATCTTGGCGCTGTAATCAAACATCTGAATCGTGACGGAACCTTCTTCGCTTTTTGCCGAAGTACTCTTGCCTTTGCCTGTTCCCAGGACCTTTACATATATTATCCCGGAAGAATTCCGCGATAAAGTTATGCCGGGAGTACGGGTTGTTGTGCAGTTTGGCAAAAGGAAGATCTATTCGGGAGTGATTACTGCTTTGCACGGGAAAAGACCTTCCTGGGAACTGAAAGATATCCTTTCCGTACTGGATGATAAGCCGGTTGTGGTACCGGTTATGCTTGAACTCTGGAAATGGATTGCTAAATATTATTTATGCACTCCCGGAGAAGTGATGAATGCTGCACTTCCTTCTGCTTTGAAGCTTTCAAGCGAATCGCGTGTCCGGTTTGATCCCGATGTTGCTTATAATCCGGAGGAATTGAGCGAAAAAGAGCTTCTTCTTTTAGAAGCTCTTCATAATCGTGAAACCATTGGGATTTCGGAAATCCCGAAGATCCTGGAACAGCACAAAGTGCTTCCCGTTTTAAAAACTCTTCTGGACAGAGGTCTGCTGAAAATGGAAGAAGAGGTAGAGGAAAAGTACCGCCCTCGAATGGAAACCTTTGTTCACCTGGCTGATAATTACCGGGAAGATGAAACCTTATTCAGAGATTTATTTAATTCCCTGGAAAAAAAAGCCAAAAAGCAACTGGAACTTTTAATTGCCTTTTTGGCTTTTTCCCATTATGGATCTCAGGATATGGATGATGTTCCGCGTGCTCAGCTTCTGAAAAACTCCGGTTCGTCTTCTGCAATACTTCATGCATTGGTTGAGAAGGGTGTTCTTGAGATTTACGAAAAGAAAGTGGAACCTGGAAAAGGTGAACTTTCCGAAATATCTCCAGCATCGATTGAACTCGCTGATTTCCAACAGCAGGCAATGTGTGAAATAAAGGAATCGTTTGAGAAAAAGGATGTTGTGTTACTTCATGGTGTTACCTCCAGTGGAAAAACGGAGATGTACATCAGGTTGATTGACGAGACGATCAGACAAGGAAAGCAGGTATTATATCTTCTTCCGGAAATTGCATTGACTACTCAGATCATCAACCGGTTGAAAAAATATTTCGGTGGAAAGGTTGGCGTATATCATTCCCGGTTTTATGAAAATGAAAGAGCTGAAATCTGGAACTCTGTTCTGAAAGGAGGCTACGAGATCATTCTGGGCGCCCGCTCCGCTGTCTTCCTGCCTTTCACGAATCTGGGCCTGGTGATTGTGGATGAAGAGCATGATTCGTCATTTAAACAATATGATCCTTCTCCACGATATAATGGACGCGATGTGGCTCTATATCTGGCTCACCTTCACGGAGCCAAAACCATTTTGGGTTCTGCAACGCCTTCCATGGAGAGTTACTACAATGCGCAGGAGGGGAAGTATGCTCTTGTCCAGATGATGGAACGATATGGAAATCTGGAAATGCCGGAGATTGAAGTAGTGGATATTCGCCAGGAATACCGGTGGAAAAAAATGAAATCTTATTACAGTTCGGTGCTTCTGAATCAATTGCAAATGGCCCTGGCGAATCATGAACAAGCCATCCTGTTTCAGAACCGTCGGGGATTTTCTCTCCGTATAGAGTGTGAAACCTGCCATTGGATGCCTTCTTGCAAGAATTGTGATGTAACGCTGGTTTATCATAAGAAAGACGACCGGCTTAGGTGCCATTATTGCGGATATACCGTTAAAGTTCCTTCG
>JAUZOW010000069.1 GCA_030706225.1 Bacteroidota bacterium
GATCAGAAAAACAATATCTGGATCGCAACAGCCAATGGCATTTCAAAATTTACAGATAAAAATGTCGGTATCGTTTCCCATAACAGCATTTCCTATAAAATTTATCCCAATCCTGCAAGCAATGCAGTTTTTCTTGAACATTCAGGAATTGCTAAAGTACAAGTTATGGATATAGCCGGAAATAATCTTTTTAATATTGCGCTTCTGCCCGGTGAAACAAAAATTGATATAAGTAGCCTGAATACAGGATTTTATATCTTATCTGTAACTGAATCCGGAAAAACAGGCATTGCAAAATTGTCGGTCTTGTAGAAATTCATGAAGAAAACTCTTTTTACTGCGATCTGCCTCCTCCTGATTTTCAGTAAATACGCTTTTTCTCAGGATGAGTTTTTTTCCATTGACAGTATTCCGGAAATCCGGATCACTTTTCCTGTCAAAGGGTGGAAGCACTATATGGATAGCGTCTTTACCGCAACCGACGGAGAAGGAAGGTGTATGGCTGATGTTATGATAAACGGGCAAAAAATATCCGGAGCAGGTATCCGATACAAAGGCTTCAGTTCTGTCGAATTAAAGGATATCAAGAATCCTTTAAATATTGATCTGGCATATACCCGGAAAAACAAGAATTACCATGGATTTACCAGTCTGAAACTCAGTAATATCAATTATGATCCTTCTTTCATAAGAGAAGTGCTTTCTTATGAGATTGCCAGGAAATATATGCCAGCTTCTCAGGCTAATTTTGCCCGGGTTTATATCAATGATACTCTTGTCGGACTTTACTCAAATGTAGAATCCCTCAATAAAAAATTCCTGATAAAGCATTTTCCCTCAAAAGACAACACTTTTATAAAAGGGAAGCCTCAAACGTTGGAGTATCCTTTCGGTGATAATGCCAATCTTGCCATGCACGGATTGGATTCATTGAATTATACTTCCTATTATGAACTGGAATCGGATTATGGATGGTCTGACCTGTTCCATTTTATTTATATACTGAATGAGGAATCCGACAGCCTTAGCCAAATTCTTAACATCGACCGTACACTTTGGATGCATGCCTTTAATTTTTCATTGATCAATCTCGACAGTTATATAGGTTATTCACAGAATTACTATCTCTACAAAGATGACAATGGGCAATTCAACCCATTTATCTGGGATCTGAACATGTCGTTTGGAAGTTTCAGGGAATCTGACGGGTCCACGCATTTCATGGGATTAACCATTCCCCAGGCAAAGGTTTTGGATCCACTGGAGCATCTCTCTTTTTCAATTTCTCCCAGGCCTTTAATGACAAAGCTTTTTCAAAATGCGACTTTCCGGAAAATGTATCTGGCTCATATACGTATCATCATGAATGAAAATTTCAGGAATGGCGAATACTATATAAGGGGAAAACATATCCAGGACGTTATTGACCAGGCTGTGCAACAGGATACAAACAAATTTTACCCCTACACATATTTCAGGAAAAACCTGGATACTACGGTAGGGACATCCGGTTCTACGGATGAATTCCCCGGGATAAAGGATCTGATGGAATCCCGGTTAACTTATCTCGATAGTTATCCCGGAATCAACGGGGCTCCGGTAATCAGTTCTGCAAATCATATACCGGAATACCCTGTAAGGGGCGAACCGGCTTGGATTACCGTTAAAACAACCGGAGCCAGCCAGGTGATGCTGGGATACCGATTTCATCAATCCGGTGTTTTTACAAGAGTCCGGATGATTGATGACGGCAATCATAACGATAGCCTTGCCGGCGACGGGATTTACGGAGCCGCTATTATTCCGGCCGGACCGACGATCGAATATTATTTTTGGGCAGAAAACGACAGTGCCGGCTCCTTTTTCCCGGAAAGAGCGGAATATGAATTTTTAAGGATTCAGCCACGGCTTCAGGCCGGTGATTTTACGATTAACGAACTGATGATTCCCGGTCAGGATGATCCCTGGATTGAATTTCTGAACAATACCGCCGAGACAATTAATCCAGCGAATGCTTTTCTTTCGGATGATCCGTCATCATTGAAAAAATGGAACTTCCCGGATACCCTCGTTACGCCACATGAGTACCTGCTTATCAAATTATCTGCCGGTTCTTCCGCATACAATCCGGCAGGAGAGATAACGCTTAAACCTTCCGGAGGACAAGTTTACCTTTCAAACCAGACCGGACAAGTCGTCGATTCCGTAATATATCCGGAAATGAACGGCTTACGTTCCATTGGAAGGTATCCGAACGGCTGGGGAGCATTTACTTTTATGAACCCTACACCGGAAGCTATGAACCTGACCGGTACAGTCCCCGAATCCGGTGTACTCCTGTATCCCAATCCTGCAAAAGACATCATTCACATCGAACTGACCAACCGGACGGAACCGTTACATATTGAAATCTTTAACATGTGTGGGGAACAAGCCTATAATGAGCATTTTAGTTATTCTTCAGGCGGGATTCCGGTCACTTCAAAAGAGATTGATCTTTCCAGGTATGTCCAGGGACTTTATTATATGCGGATTACCTGCAATGATCGTGTAATTGTCAAATCATTCATTGTAAATAAATAATAATCAGGCAAAATGAAAAAAGCTATTATCCTGATCGGTTTTCTATCTGTGGTCGCAGTAATTATAACCTCCTGCAAAAAAGATCCCGGAGAAGGTGGAACTTCTTCCATATCCGGAAAAGTTTATGCAAAGGATTACAATTCAACCTTTACAGTTCTTCAGGGAGAATATTACGTTCCCGATAAATGGGTCTTTATCGTGTACGGTGATAGAAAGGATTACGGCAATAAAATTCGCACAAATTATGATGGAACCTACGAATTCAAATATCTGAGACCCGGAACATATCATATTTATGCCTATTCGAAAGACTCAACACTTCAAACCAATGCTGAAATTGCCGTCATCAAAGATGTGACCATTAAAAAACAGTATCAGGAAGTCATAGCTTCTGATATCGTAATATTTACTGTAAATGGTAAAAATTAATATCTGAAACCGTATATGAAAAAGACATTAGCAATCTGTATCTGTTTGCTCTCATTCCTGTCGACAGGCCAGGCTATGATGGGGAAAAAAGAGCATAAAAACAAAGTCAAATCCACGACTACAATGCAAACCGTTTATGAAAACGGTAAACCATCGACTTATAAAGTCGCTTATGAGGAATTCGATAAGAACGGGAATACCCTGCTTTATGAAGAATTTTCAAAAGAAGGAGGAATTGTTCACAAGGAAACGTTTATTTTCAGTTCCTCCGATGATCTGACTCAGGAAACCTTTTTTGATGCTTCTTCCGGCAAAAATTACATAAAGACACATAAATACACCCTTGTACGCGATAAATCACGCGAATCGGAGGAAACAACTTACAATTCAAAGGGAGAGATCGTGAAAAAAATTGTATTCACTTACACGGCAAGTGGAAAAAAGGCAACGGAAACGACATATAATGCAACTGGAAATATTCAGAAAAAACAGGTTTTCAGGTATAATTCAAAAGATCTGAAAACAAACCGGCAGTCTTTCTCTTCCACGGGAGATCTCGAAAACAGTAAAGAATGGCTCTATGAGTATTATTGATCCCCGGATTTTTTCTGACGGTATTCTCGATTCATTCAATCCGATTACTTTGAATGAAATGGATTCGGTCAAGCTAATGAACAGAACGGATACAAAATTTGTATTCAGGGTAGATTTTCTGGAAGATTTTCTGAATGAAATCAAAGAAAATTACCGGATTCTTATCGTTGACGGAAACCGGATCAGTCATTATGAAACGCTTTACTTCGATACGAAAGATTTCCATCTTTTTCTGGATCATCACAACGGAAAAGCAAACCGTTTCAAGGTCAGATACAGGAGTTATTCGGAATGTAATCTGACTTTTTTTGAAATCAAAATAAAGAACAATAAAGGAAGAACGCATAAAGTACGGATCCGCGAGAAAGAAGTCAAATATGTAATTGAAGGAGACTGCAATGCTTTGCTGAACCGGTATGCCCCTTTCCCTGCGGAAGATCTGTTTCCCTCTCTGGAAGTGAATTTCGACCGGCTCACTATTGTCAATAAAGAACTTACCGAAAGAGTTACACTGGATATGCATCTTGGATTCCGGAATGATATACTTACAAAGGGGTATCCGGGTATTGTCATTACGGAAGTCAAGCTCGACCGTTCGAGACATTCCGGGTTTATTCAATTGATGCACCACCATGGTATACCGGAATTCCGGATCAGTAAATATTGCCTGGGAGTAAGCAGCCTGTACGATCACATAAAAAAGAACAACTTCAAGCCTAAGATATTACAAATCAATAAAATCAATCAAAATGCTCTTAAAACATTTTCTGACTGTATTCCTGTTTCTTCTGTTGCTTTTTCCGGCAGTTCAGGCTTTCTCACAAAAGTCTGAAGAAGAGGCTACTGAATCGGAACTTGTCCAATCAACTCCCGACAGCATAACTACAGATAAAAAAGCGGGAAAAAAGAAGAAAAATGTCGTCATCATTGACGATAAATTCTTTACCAGCCTTGGTATTAACCTTGCAGTGGTAGCACTTATCATGATATTCATTTATTATCCGAATTATAAAAAGCTGGATTGTGTTTTCACGTTTATAATTTTCAATATCATTATTTTCCTGTTGACCTTTGTTTTGAAATATGTCAAACTCTCAGTGGGGACGGCATTCGGTATGTTTGCCGTTTTTGGTATGTTAAGATATCGTACGGAAGGTCTTTCCATCCGGGATATGACTTATCTTTTCATTTGTATTGCTCTGGGTTTAATCAGCGCTATTCAGCTGGAATATTACAAACTGATCGTGATTGATGTAATAGTCCTTCTCGTTACCTTTCTTCTGGATGGAAATCTCTTTTTCCGTCGTGAATTATGCAGAAGCGTCCAGTATGAGAACATCTTTCTGATCCGGCCGGATCAGAAAGATGCCCTGATGCGCGATTTGAAAGACCGGACTGGACTTGACATTCACAGAATTACAATTTCAAAAATCAACTTTCTTAAAGATACTGCAACCATCAAGGTATATTATTATGAAAAGTCCTGAACAGGCACGGCTATTCATGGCCTTTGCATGGATTGTTATCTTTTTTGTAATAGAAGATCCCGTCCGGAGCCAGACAATAAATGACGCTGGAATGTGGAATACACTGACGGTTGAGAAAGACCTTTCAAAAAAGGTGAATCTGTACGGAGAAACGGAATTCAGGCTTAAAGAAAATTACAGCCGGCCTGATCTGCTTTATTTTGAAGCAGGAGCAAAATATAAACTATGCAAAGGCTTTAGACTCGGATTAAGCTACCGGTTTACCGGCAAACAAAATGACGAAAAATACTACTGGATGGGATTCCGGTTTGGTCATCGCCTGATGTTGGACCTTCACTACCATTACCTTTGGCGCCAGTTTATTTTTTCCTGGAGAGGAAGGTTCCAGGGAGGTATGAAATATATCTATTCCAGCGATAAAGGGCAGGTTCCCGACTGGGAATTCCGTGACCGGATTGAAATCAGGTACATTCTTAACCGGATAGAGCCATTTTTCAACACAGAAATCAATTATCAGTTCACCGATCCCCGAGCCCCTGAAGCCAATTTCTCTTTCTATAAAACACGCGCTTCTATTGGAGCCTGCTTCAGAATAAATAAATACAACAGTATTGAGTTGGCTTTTCTCCTGCAAAAAACATGGAACATTGACATTCCCTCAAACCAGTATATCCTGAATATCCACTATACATTGTCGCTTCCGCGAAAAAAATGATCTTGAAAAGAACAATACGGGCCATTCCTTTTACCGGTAAAAAAAATATCTTTACCTATTCTTAATCCCCGATTCCGTATAAATGATATATCTTTATTTTTCGAACCTGTTGACTGACTTCTATTGTAAATGAGATCCAGGATTCTTTTAATATTCATTCATGTGACGGTCTGGATAATTTTTTTCAGCCTGCCATTTATTTTTTTACCCAACCCGGTTTTTGCTCCCCGTGCATTAAAAGCCCAATATATATTTTTCCTTAAATTCCTTACATCAAATATTTTCCTCGTAACTATTTTTTATCTTCATTCCGGGTTTCTTTTACCAAAACTCTTTTTCAGAAAAAAATACTTTTTGTATTTCCTTTGTATCCTGGCCTTATTCTTTATCTTCATCACATATTCGGATTTGTTTTTCCAGATGCCGGACAGACCAAGATTTCCAGGAGACAGAAGATTTATAAATCCCGAACGGCTGAATGCCATTTATTTGTTTATTCTCGTCATTTTTATCAGCGGAGGTCTTCGTTTCATGAATGAATGGAAGCAGATCGAGCGGAAAAACAAAATGATAGAAGAAGAACGGCTGCGTACCGAATTATCCTTTTTGCATTCCCAGATAAACCCTCATTTTCTGTTCAATACGTTGAACAGTATATACAGTCTGGCTTTATTGGGAAGCTCTCAGACGGCAGATGCCGTTATGCGTCTTTCGAGCCTTATGCGGTATGTTTTGCAGGATGTCAAGAATGAGAATGTTCCGCTGGAGATGGAAATTCAATGTATTCAGAACTATATCGAGCTTCAGAAAATGAGGTTGAACGAAAAAGCCGATATCCAGCTGAGTATAACAGGTGATTTCTCAGGATATCAGATCCCGCCGATGATATTGATCCCTTTCATTGAAAATGCATTCAAATACGGTACCAGCAGTCACGAAACATCAAGGGTCATTGTTGATCTGGAAATGGATCAAACGACTTTCAAACTAAAAACCACGAACCAGATATTTGCTTTACGGGAAAAAAGCGAATCTTTTGGAATCGGATTCAGGAATTCTGAACGCCGGCTTAATCTTATATATCCAGGCAAGCATGAATTATCAATTGTCCGCGACAAAAATTTTTATGTATTGAACCTGAAAATAGATCTTTCATGATACATTGTATTGCCATTGATGACGAACCGCTGGCGTTGGAAGTAATAAAGAAATATGTTTCCGAGACGCCGCTGCTGGGTCTGACGAATGTATTTACAGATGCCATACAGGCACTGGCATTTCTTAAAGTTCACAAGACCGATCTGATATTTCTGGACATCCATATGCCCGATATCTCCGGTATCCAGTTTATTAATGCTCTTAAAGAAAGACCCCGGATCATTTTTACGACGGCATTTTCACAATATGCTGCGAAAGGATTTGAGTTGGAAGCCATCGATTATCTCGTGAAACCTTTTACTTTCGACCGGTTCATGAAAGCAGTGATGAGGGTCAAGAAAGCTATGGAAACCGATACTGTCCCGGCAGAAACCGGGAACGACTTCTTTTTCGTGAAATCGGAATATCATTCCGTTAAAATCTGTATCCAGGATATTCTTTACATTGAAGGATTGGATGATTATATAAAAATTTACCTTCAGGGATCTAAACCTGTTCTTTCCCTGATGAGTATGAAAGCCATTCTGGAAAAACTTCCCAAAGACCGGTTTATGAGAGTTCACCGGAGTTTTATTGTCCCGCTGAATAATATCCTCAGCATCCGGAACCGGAAAATATTCCTGGACCAAAGGGAAATTCCCATCGGGGATACCTATGGAGAGGCCGTGAAAGAATGGCTGGCGAAAAGGTAAGTTCTGAAAAATTAAATACTTTTACATGATCTTTCAGATCTTAAATCGTCTAACTGTTGATCCACTGTTTCCTACGGCCAGGTTTTCCCGGGAAGATCTTTCTGGGATTTGTTTATTCTCTTTTGATTTGTCTTCCGGTCAGGAGCTCTTCACAAACCTCTTCTGATACACTGGATATGGTGAGAAAATTCAGGGATCAGAATAAAATCAAAGAAGCTTATACTCTCTTAAAAATATATCAGATCCGGAATAGCAAAGATTTCAATACTCTCTGGCTTTCAGGCCAGATTTCTTATTTCAGAAAGCATTTCAAAGAATCCGGAAAGTTCTATGAAGAGGCCATCCGTCTTGCTCCGGATAATCTGTACCTCCAACTGGATTATGCCAAAATGCTCGTGAATACCGGAAAATTCAATCCGGCTGAAAAGTTGCTGAAAAAATACCTTCAATATGATCCGGCGAATTCGCAGGCTATTGGAGCCATGGCCAGAATATCATACTGGCAAAAGGATTACAGGAAAGCTCTCTGTGAACTGCAAATGCTTCCTGCCAGTACAATGAAAGACCCTGCGATCCTTTCATTGGAAAAAGACATCCGGACTGCCCGTTCCCCCTGGCTGAGTTATAATGAAGGATTCCTTTCCGACGATCAGCCTTTGATGGTATTAACCTCCCAGCTGGAAGCCGGTATTTATCTTCATCATCTTTCTTCCTTACACCTTTTTATGCAGGTCCCGGTTTTTATTACGGATAACAAGACCGCTTCCTGGATCCAGGCAGGAAATTTTGCCTTTTTCCCGGAAGAGAATGTTCAGATGGATGTAAATGCCGGAGTAGTTCTTTTTCCCGGAAACAAACATGCCGACTGGACCGGTAAGTTTGAAGCAACCCGGACTTTTATAAGGAATCTTTTTATAACCGTTTGCGGCGAAAGAAATCCATATTTCAGTACCCTCAGCAGTATTGATTCGTCAATCATTGAAAATAACATTTCCATAACTACCGGATGGAATAACCCGGAAACACCCCAGGGACAGGTATCTTTCCGGATCCATCACTACCCGTGGGATAATAATCTCCTGTATTCAACGAGTACCTGGATTTTAAGCCCTTCTTTTAAATTTTCATTTGCAGATTTTAAGGCAGGATACGGATATAGCTATAATACAACCCGGAAAGATCATTTTGAACCTGAGAAATCTCTTTCACAGATCCTGGATAATTACAATTCATCCGGAAAGATTAAAGGTATTTACAATCCCTATTTCACACCGGATGAACAAAGCATCCACTCGCTTTTAATAAACCTGAAATTATCTCCTGGTAAAATATTTCAGCTGGAGGTAAATGGCAACTTCGGAATATATTCCACTGCCAGGGTCCCTTATTTCTACCTGGATTTTGATAATAACCGGAAACTGACCATTGTCAAAGCTTTTATCCGCGACAACTATTTCCCGGTTCAGATCCGGACAGCGACATCCGTCAGATTATCTGACTTTGTAAGGATCCAGGCGGAATATCTTTATATGAAAACCTACTATTTTTCCAGTCATTATGCAGGCATTGGGATAAATGTCAATTTCAACCATGATCCGTCAAAAAAATAGCAGTCTCTGGGAATTCCGGGAATCTCCTGCTCCAAAAGTCCGGCACAAGTTCATACTTCTTGTGCTGGTTATTGCCGGTTTGATCAGTATTGTACAGTTGGCCGACTGGTGGTTCCGTGCCGGTAATATCGGGAATATTTATATGTTTATTCTCCTCAGCTTTTGTTTCTGGTTCGGGATTGTCAGAATGATGCTGGGCTGGATGAACTATCTTTTCCTGAAAAAACCTCCTCACATAGATCCGCCGGAAGGATTAAGCGTTGCTATTTTCACAACCAGCTCTCCCGGTGAACCTCTTTCCATGTTCGAAAAAACGCTTGCAGCCTGCCGGGAAATTCGATACCCTCATACTACCTACCTGCTTGACGATACGCGGGATCCTGCTTTCCGTGAAGTAGCCGAAAAAAACGGAGCCGTCTGGATGGAGCTTGTCGGAATTCCCGGAGCAAAAGCAGGAAAGATCAACAAAGCATTACAGTACACCAAAGAAGATTTCATTCTTGTGCTGGATCCCGATCATATTCCTTTTCCGGAATTTCTGGATCATACGCTGGGATATTTCAAAGATGAAAAAGTCGGCTTTGTCCAGGTTTCACAGGCATATTACAACCAGTACCGTTCATTTACCGCGAAAGCAGCTGCAGAGCAAACCTACGGATTTTACGGTCCGACCCAGATGGGTCTATTCGGCCTTGGAGGAAGTGTTGCCATTGGTGCTAATTGCACTTTTCGAAGAAAAGCCCTGGAAAGCATCGGAGGACATGGCATCGGACTGGCTGAAGACCTGATTACCTCTATCCGGATTCATGGGGCAGGGTGGAAATCCGTGTACAATCCAGTCATTGTAAGTCGCGGCCTGGTTCCTGAAGATTTCGGATCTTTCTGCAAACAGCAGCTCAAATGGGCAAGAGGCGTTTTTGAGATGACATTTTCAGAGCTGCCAAGGCTATTCTTTAAATTATCCTTCTGGCAAAAGATTTCCTATTTTACAATCGGGACCTATTATCTCGTTGGTTTCAGTGCCTGCATCTTTACGCTTATTCCTTTTCTGTTTTTTCTTTCCGGCATTCTGCCTGCAACCATGTCATTTGCAGATTTTCTAATTCGCGGATCTTTTGTCGCATTTTTCGGGATTCTGATTTATCTCTATATGCAGAAATGGCTTTGTCACCCGCAGAGAGAAAGAGGGCTTCACTGGAGGGGATCGATCATGAAATACGCCTGCTGGCCTGTTTATTTTCTGGGATTTTTGTTATCTGTCGTGAATGCTGATATCCCCTATATTCCGACAGCAAAAAAAGCTGTAACGGGAAATTTTACTCCATTTGGAAGACCTCTGATCTTTCAATGCATTTTATTTTTGTTCTCATTCATAATAATTTACATAAAAAGAAGGTTCTTTGTACCGGAGGGTGAATTGGTTTTGTCAGCAGAAAAAGTCTGGGGGATGATGGGATTCGCTTTTCTGTCGTTCATCATGGCTGCCATGGGAGTTTATGCTGCCATAGAGTCACAGAGACTGAACGTGAAAGAGCCCTGGGAAAAAGTCGATCTTAATTTATTCAGAAGGAAGAAAAATGGGCAGGAAAACACATAGGATCCTTATAATCATTCTTGCTTTTGCAGCAGCCATTGCAGTAATCCTGATTCTTTCCTTCATCGGAGGGAAGTCGCGAGGACCGTTGGAAGGCTTGTTATCCGATGCTGGAGCAGTAGTGACGAATGTTGAATCCAAAGTTATTATCCGGCAGCGGAGTTACAAACGAGCCGATGATCTCAAATGGCTCCGGGCATATATCCGTGATATTGCTCTTTTAAAACATCCGCGGGTTATCTTGCTGGGCGCATATGACAACCAGACAACTGAAAATTTCGAATCGATTAATGATTTTGAGGATTCTTTGCATATGGAATTGCCTCTGATCCATATTTATACGGCATGGGGCAGCAAACCCGAACAGCAATTTCCTGAAAAACAAGTAAAAGCGATCATTGAAATGGGCTCCATCCCGGTTATTACCTGGGAACCCTGGCTGAGTTCGTTTGATTCAAAAGAATGGACTCAGCTGCGAAAACCTGAAGTCAGGGATAAAAACGGAATGACGGATGTTGCCCGTGGAAAATACGACAGATACATTCAGCAATGGGCTATGGATGCCAAAAGAATGAATTATCCGATTTTCCTGAGAGTCGGGCATGAAATGAACGATCCCTACCGGTATCCCTGGGGACCGCAGAATAATTCAGCGAAAGATTTTAAAGCTGCCTGGCGTCATATCTACAATGTTTTCAAAACCGTAGGAGCGGGAAATATCATCTGGATCTGGTCGCCACATCCTGCTTACGGGTATTTTGATGCTTACTATCCCGGGAAAGATTATGTTGATTATGTGGGTGTGGGAATTCTTAATTACGGCAATGTAGCAAGCTGGTCAAAATGGTGGACCTTCGATGAAATATTCGGAAATCATTATAAAGAGCTTTCAAAATATAAAAAACCTATCATTATTACGGAATTTGGATGCCTGAATGCCGGGGGAAACCGTTCCAGGTGGTTTCAGGATGCATTGAAACAACTCCCTTTACGTTATCCTTCCGTGAAATCCATTATCTTCTTCCATTATTCTGCCGATCATACAACTACCCAGCAAACCCTCAACTGGTACATCAAGGATGATTCATGTACAATGAATTCAATAAACCGCCAGATCCGGTTATGGCCGGATTCGGTGAAACCGTAAAATACTGTCACGATCGTCACGTTTTTTTAAAATTTCTCGCAGATTTTCGCAGATTAAAAGTGATTTTCGCAGATTGTTTTTCTCATGATATCTGTTTGTTACACGAAGATTTTAAAGTAGCGACACGATTTTTCGCGTCACGCGTCACGATCGTCACACGTCACGTTTGTCACGTTCTTTTTCGTTTTAGGGTATTGTTTTTTACTTTTTTGTACCTTTAGGCCATACTTGGCTTCTAATGAAGAATATTCTGGATCTATCTTGCTTGCATTCAGACATCACTATATCCGTCGACGTAAAATAACGTTATGTTCCTACAGGGTGATAGGTTAGAAACTCAATGAAAAGAAAAATTCTCATATTGATATTTTCTATTCTATCACCCTTGTTGTCTTTTTCCCAGGGCGAATTCAATAAATGGTATTTCGGTAACAAGGCAGCTTTGGATTTTAATTCCGGTATTCCGGTTGCATTAACCAATAGCTGTATGGTCGCTATTCAAGCTTCCGCTACTGTATCGGATTCCTTAGGAAATCTTCTTTTTTATTCTCCCGGAACTGAGATCTACAATCGCAATAATGCAATTTTACAAAATGGTTTCTTATTATATTGTAATCCTGGCAATAGCCAACCCGTTTGCTCTGTTAAAATACTCGGCTCTGACAGCCTTTATTATCTGTTTACGCTTCGAGCTGATTTCCCAAATATTTTCGGATTGTTTTATTCAATAATAGATATGAGCCTTGACGGCGGATTGGGAGGGGTTATTTCGGGACAAAAAAATATTCCAGTAAATGGAGCCGGAGATGCTTTAGATAAACTATATGCAATAAGGCACAAAAACAATCGCGATATATGGCTTGTGACTAATAATTGGAACGTCTATTATTCATTCTTAATAACATCTTCAGGCATTTCTTCAACCCCTGTAGTCAGCCCAAGTGCAGTACATTTTTCTGGTCCATTTCTATCATATGGAAATGGTGTACTGAAAATTTCCCAGGATGGAACAAAATTTGCTGCATGCTTCATGAATGATAGTACTGTTGAATTTGGTACATTCGATGATTTAACCGGAGAGCTGCATTCGCTTTTTAAATTTCGTCCTAACTGCCCTCCATACATGGCGATAATGAAGCATTGTGAATTTTCACCCGATTCAAAAAAAATTTATGTTGAAGGACGAGTACCTTTTAGTACAACCGACTATCACCAAACAATTTTTCAATATGATGCAACAAAAACTGATTCAGCACAATTCATGCAAAGCCAGTACATCGTTTACAACAGTCCTAATCTGGATTTGGGGTCGCAAGGATTGCAGCTTGGACCGGATTTTAAAATTTATGCAAACAGAATATATCGAGATTCACTCAGTGTTATAGACAATCCAAATGTTCAGGGACCAGGATGCAATTTTATTGTAAATGCAGTTTCATTGGCGGGTAAAATAGCATATTATGATTTTCCACAACTCTTGCAAAAGTACAAAGCCTATCTTCATTACACGGGCACCGGCTGTAATACCGATTCGTTGCATTTTTCCGGCGACATCTGGCCGCCGGCGGATACCATTCGGTGGAACTTCGGGGATCCGGCTTCCGGTGTGGATAATGTTTCTTTCCTTCCTGATCCGGTTCATATTTATTCTTCGCCGGGTACCTATACGGTGGAGCTTTA
>JAUZOW010000007.1 GCA_030706225.1 Bacteroidota bacterium
AAGAGCTTGTTCTCCGTTGTCGGGTTGAGAAACCAACAGGTTTTCCACATCCACCCCTAATTTCTGAGCATAAAACCTGTCGAATGCATGCTCTGCATCAATGAATGCAGCTATCCCCCCGTTTTTCTGAGCTTGAGCAATAGCATGAATCGCAAGGGTCGTTTTACCGGAAGATTCCGGGCCAAATATTTCAATCACACGACCTTTTGGTAAACCCCCGATTCCCAGTGCAAGATCCAGTCCGATAGATCCTGTAGGGATGACATCCACATTTTCAATGGCATTGTCACCAAGCTTCATCACAGTACCTTTTCCATAGGTCTTTTCAAGCTTGTCAAGCGTTAGTTGCAACGCTTTCATTTTTTCCTTGTTCACATCAGGATCTTTAGCCATATACTTTTGATTATTAGGTTTTTATAATGGAATGATCTTTATTTATTCCTTCCTGTATCTTTCTTTCCCGAATTCATTTCCCGAAAGATCTTTTTATCTTTATCGGGAAAGAGAGGGAAAGGTAATACATCTTTTTCCACTTTTTTTTTGTCTGTTGAAAAATAAGAGCAAAATCAGGGCATCAAAATTATAATTTTTACCGCTAACGAAGACGCATGAAGAAACCGAGTTATTAACAAAATCAATCCTTCTTCAGGTGGTTGTAATATTTACAAACACCGGTCAATCCGCATTCTCCACACTTCGGTTTCCGTGCCTGGCAAATATATCTTCCATGAAGAATCAGCCAGTGATGTGCAATGGAAATATACTTTTCAGGTATATTCTTGACCAGCTGCATTTCTGTCTGGTATGGATTCCTCGCTCTGTAGGTCAATCCAATCCTTGCCGACACTCTGAAAACATGAGTATCCACAGCCATTGCCGGTTTCCGGAATGCTACCGAAGATATTACATTAGCTGATTTCCTTCCGATCCCGGGCAATGAAAGAAGATCTTCAAATCCGGAAGGCATGACTCCTTCAAATTTTTCCATCAATGCTTTTGCCATTCCAATGAGGTTTCGTGCCTTATTATTTGGATATGAGCAACTTTTAATCAGTTCGATTACCTCTTCCGGAGTGGCAGACGCCAGAGAAACAGTGTTCGGAAATCTCTTGAAAAAAGCCGGTGTAATCATGTTCACACGCTTATCGGTACATTGTGCTGAAAGAATAACTGCCACTGCAAGCTCATATGGATTTGCATAAATAAGCTCTGTTTCAGCATCGGGACGATTCTCAAGAAAATATTCTATAACCTTTTCGTATCTCTCTTTCTTCGTCATAAA
The DNA here is from genome assembly GCA_030706225.1 of Bacteroidota bacterium. Taxonomy (GTDB): domain Bacteria; phylum Bacteroidota; class Bacteroidia; order Bacteroidales; family FEN-979; genus JAUZOW01. The sequence continues at coordinate 1,283 of JAUZOW010000007.1, forward strand.
AACGAATTTGGACAAAAGTAAAGAAAATCAACGCATGAACTATTTTGTTTATGTTTGCAATTGCTGAAAGATCATGAGCCAAACTGACTTTGATTTAACGATTATCGGCGCCGGACCTGCCGGATGTACTGCTGCCCTTTTCCTGGCGGGTAGCGGACTGTCCATAGCACTCATTGACAAATCTTCCATGCCTTGTGATAAAATCTGCGGAGATGCTCTCAGCGGGATGGTTCTTTCGGTAATGAAAAGAATACCCGGAAATGTTTACCAGGATTTCCTTGCCGAACCCGGTAAACATTCCTGCTATGGGATCCGGTTTTGTGCTCCGGGAGGACATAAACTGGATCTGCCATTCCCTTCCGGTTCGGGTTCTGATAATGGCTCCGCTCCAGGTTATGTTATGAGACGTCATCTCTTTGACGGTTTTCTGCTCCGGGAACTCCGGAAAGATCCTTCTATTTCATTTTTCCCTGATTGCTTTATTACAGATATTCAGAGAAATACAGAATTTTTATTGATGAAAGGAAAGAATATTTCTATCCGTTCACGTATGATTCTTGGCGCAGATGGCACTCATTCCTTAACTGGCCGACTTCTTGCGGGTAATATATTGAATCGTAAAACGTTATGGATAGGAACCCGGGGATATTTCAGGAATGTGAAGGATTTTCATCCTAAAGGTTATATTGAACTCATTTTTCTCAGGGATCTGCTTCCCGGCTATTTATGGATCTTCCCTATGGAAGATGGAACAGCCAATGTAGGATTCGGAGTAATGCAACGTTCTGTCAGCCAGATTAATCCATCAAAACAGCTTACAGAGATCCTTTCCCATCATCCTTTTTTGAAAGAACGGTTCCGGGAGGCAAAACTCATCGGAAATCTGGAAGTTCACGGACTCAACCCGGGACCAGATCCGAAAAGGGTTTCCGGTGAAAGGTTCTTGTTGGCCGGTGATGCTGCATCCTTGATCGATCCCTTTACTGGAGAAGGAATCGGTAATGCAATGGCTTCCGGGGAAATCGCGTCACGTGTCATCCGGGAAGCCTTCCGGGTTCAGGATTTTTCGGCGGACTTTCTAAAACAGTACGATGAAAAAATCAAAATGAAGTTTTTCGGAGAATTAAAAACGGACCTCGTTCTTCACAGACTGGCTAAACATCCCTGGCTTTTTGACTTCGTGGTGAAAAAAGCACTTCACAATCCTCAGTTGGTAGAAATATTCCGGAAAATGTATACTGTGGATGAAATTCGCTCCCTTCTGACAAAGCCCGGTTTTTACTTAAATCTTTTATTTAAATAACAGTATTTATTAATTGGCTGTCAATATGGTAACAGATCCGCGATAGACATCTGTGCCATTTTGTCCGGTACATTTAAGAATGTAAAAATAGGCGCCATCGGATAGATTATCCCCTTTCCAGTCACCGCTTTTATAATTATTTTTTTCGTACACCTTCTTACCCCACCGGTCGAAAACCACCAATTCGGTATTGAAAAATGCCTCCCGGTAATCCTTGGCCGGATTTCCTTCAATCCGGATCATAAAGTCGTCATTGCTACCATCCCCATTAGGTGTAAAAACATTGGGTATCTTTAATTTAGCCTCTTTTACATAAACAATATGTGTAAGTGTCGTATCACAGGAATTCTGATCCGTATAATTCAGATGGACTTCATATTCACCGGTCTTTGTATATGTATGATTGGCAGGATTTTCATTTTGGACGGTATGATTATCTGCAAAATCCCATTCCCAATTCGTCATATAATGCTTCACTGAATCGGGAAAAAAGACTGTCAGAATCGGGTTGCTGAGATAAACCGTATCACCGGGTTTTACATCAAAGGTCACATTGGGCATTTTCAGGACATCCACATTATAATCTTTCGAAAGCTTGCAATTAAAAGAATCCTGAACTGTAAATGTATAAGTTCCTTTACATAGCCCGAAAACAATGGTATCCTGTGAATATCCCGCTGCCCAGAGGTACTGGTACGGCGGTGTTCCACCGGAGACATGAACTTTAAATTGACCTTTGCAGGTTCCCGGGCAATCGAGTGGATTGTAACGGTACAGCGTATCGATTGTCATTTGGGGATGCATCCGTAGATGAGCTCTATTGCTGGTTGCAGTATCCAAACCGGAAATCACTCTGCAGGAATAATATCCGGCATCCGCCCCCCTGACGGAATCAATAACGAACAGAGAATCTGTTGCAAAAGGAATAACCTGGGAATTCTTCATCCATTGGTAAGCAAATGTTCCTGATCCTTGTACCTTAACAGTAAAAGCAATACTGTCCTTATAGCAGACAATAGTATCGGAAGGTGTGACTGTACATGTGATCTGGGCACCGGCATAAAAGCTGGGAAGAAGGAACAAAAACAGGGTTAGTCTCTTCATTAATGGAAAAAATTCAGGGTAAAAATACTAATTATTTCAATACACCGGATTATGGTGTTCTATGTCATGTTAACGCTCATAAAGAAGGCAAAAGTATAAAAACCGTCAAATCGTCGCAAGAATTAGAATGTAATCTGACAGAAATTCCTGAATTCAAGTTATCAACCTTTTGGCAAATTTTTTGATACGGGCGGATATGTCTGAAGGTATTATAAATGCCCGTATAGATGAAAGGAGATCAACACTATGAATTTAAATCAATTTACGATCAAATCCCAGGAAGCAGTCCAGAAAGCAATGGAAATTGCCCAGGCCGGTCACAACCAGTCAGTTGAGACATCTCATATTTTAAAAGGGATGCTGATGGAAGACGATAATGTCGTTCCCTGGCTTCTGAAAAAGATGAATGTCAACCTGGAACCCGTAAAACAGGTGCTTGATAAAATGATTGAATCCCTTCCGAAAGTCACCGGGGCTTGTGACCAATACCTTTCTGCTGATGCCAGTCAGGCTTTGCAGAAAGCTTCTGTATTTGCCCAGGAAATGAAAGATGAATTCGTTTCTATTGAACATCTTTTACTGGGATTGCTGTCGGTGAATGATTCCGTTTCGCGTTTATTAAAGGACAACGGGGTTACGGAAAAAGATCTGAAATCAGCCGTAAAGCAGCTTCGAAAAGGATCAACGGTTAAAAGCCAGTCGGTTGAAGAAACTTATAACTCACTAAATAAATATGCCCGGAACCTGAATGAACTGGCTCGTGCAGGAAAGCTGGACCCGGTCATCGGGCGTGATGAAGAGATCCGCAGAATTCTTCAGATCCTTTCCCGGCGAACCAAGAACAATCCTATCCTGATCGGGGAACCGGGAGTCGGGAAAACAGCTATTGCAGAGGGAATTGCCCATCGTATTATTGATGGAGATGTTCCGGAAAATCTGAAAACAAAACAGATTTTTTCCCTGGATATGGGTGCTTTGATTGCTGGAGCAAAATACAAGGGTGAATTTGAGGAAAGGCTGAAAAGCGTTATTAATGAAGTAATTTCAGCAGATGGAGAGATTATTCTTTTCATTGATGAGATCCATACCCTGGTAGGAGCCGGCGCCAGCGAAGGTGCTATGGATGCCGCCAACATCCTGAAACCAGCCCTGGCAAGAGGCGAATTGAGAGCTATCGGCGCTACAACGTTGAAAGAGTACCAAAGGTATTTTGAAAAAGATAAAGCTCTTGAACGCCGTTTTCAGCCAGTTATGGTCAATGAACCGGATACACTGGATGCCATCTCGATTCTGAGAGGATTAAAGGAAAAATATGAAACGTACCATCATGTGCGTATCAAGGATGAGGCTGTCATCTCTGCAGTAGAATTATCTCAGCGGTATATCAGCGATCGTTTCCTCCCGGATAAAGCCATTGATCTGATCGACGAAGCTGCAGCAAAACTCCGTCTGGAAATCAATTCCGTTCCCGAAGAAGTAGAAGTCATCGAACGGAAAATCAGACAGATGGAAATTGAGCGGGAAGCTATCAAAAGAGAAGACGATTCGGAAAAGTTGAAGAATCTTTCGAAGGAAATCGCCGATCTGTCAGAAGAAAGAGATAAGCTGAAAGCAAAATGGCAAGGCGAAAAAGAGCTGGTTGAAAAGATCCAGGAAAATAAAAAGGAGATTGAAAATCTGAAATTGGAAGCCGATCAGGCAAACCGTTCCGGTGATCTGGGAAAAGTTGCAGAAATCCGTTACGGACGTCTTCCCGAAATTGAAAAAGAAATCGACCGGCTTAAAAAGCAGTTGATGGGACTTCAGAAAGACAAAGCGTTGGTCAATGAAGAGGTCGGAACGGAAGAGATTGCCGAAGTGGTTTCCCGCTGGACCGGTATTCCGGTAAGCAGGATGCTGCAAAGTGAAAAGCAAAAACTGCTAAGTCTTGAAAAGGAACTTCATATGCGTGTTGTCGGTCAGGAGGAAGCTATCGATGCGGTATCCGATGCTATCCGCAGAAGTCGTGCAGGATTGCAGGATTCACGCAGGCCTATCGGTTCCTTTATCTTCCTGGGAACCACAGGTGTCGGTAAAACAGAACTTGCCAAAGCACTGGCAGAATTCCTTTTCAACAATGAGAACAACATGATCCGGATCGATATGTCGGAATACCAGGAAAGACATACTGTTTCACGTCTTATCGGTGCACCTCCGGGATATATTGGCTATGAAGAAAGCGGTCAGCTTACCGAAGCGGTCCGGAGAAAACCTTATTCGGTTGTCCTGTTGGATGAGATCGAAAAAGCACATCCGGATGTTTTCAATGTTCTTCTTCAGGTGCTTGATGACGGGCGTCTGACTGATAATAAAGGACGTACCGTGGATTTTAAAAACACCATCATCATTATGACATCGAACATCGGTTCTCATATTATTCAGGAAAACCTGGAAAAGGTAAATGAACAGAACCGCGGTGAAATATTTAACAGAACCAGGGAACAGGTCTTTGATTTATTGAAAAAGACTATACGGCCTGAGTTTCTGAACCGTGTCGATGAGATCATCATGTTCCAGCCCCTGACCCGGAAAGAAATCAGCAAAGTGGTTGAACTTCAGATCAACCGTGTGAAACAGATGCTGGAAAAAAATGATATTCATCTTTCGGTCACTCCCGCTGCCATCGATCTGATCGCGACTGCAGGATTTGATCCCCAGTATGGAGCACGGCCCGTTAAAAGGGTTATCCAGCGTGACCTTCTGAATGAATTATCCAAAATGATCCTCGCCGGGAAAGTGGATAAAGACTCGGAAATCAGGGTTGACGGGAAGGAAGGGAGATTGGAGTTTTCTAATTATAATTAGGAAGCCTTGATTAGAAATTAGAAATTAGGAATTAGGAAGCCTTGTTTAGAAATTAGAAATTAGAAATTAGGAATTGGGAAGAATGATATCATCCTCTCCTTACTTCCTCTCCGTTCCTTCCTCCTCAATTCCTTTTTCGGGTACGGTATCGGGAATTAGAATATCCAGCTTTATCCGGATTCCTTTTTCATAAGATTCTTTGCGGGTAATTTCGCCTTTTTCGTTGTAATAGATCCAGATACCATCAGGATCTCCTTTATGGTATTGACCTGTGAATATTTTCTGTCCGGAAAGGAAAAAGGCTTCAACAGGTCCTTCCCGCAGATCATCAAGGTACATCCCTTTCAGTTTTATCTTTCCATCCTGGTAATATTGCACCCAGGAGCCTGTCTTTTTCCCATTCTTCCAGGAAATAAAATCAGACTTTCCGCCTGAAGGATAATAGGTTATCTCATCACCCTCCTTGATGCCTATTTTATAATTCTCTTCGGATACAAGAGCGCCATCGTATTCACTGTAAAATTTCCAGAGTCCTTCCCTCTTCTCATTTACGAAAACGCCTTCAGCCATCTTGAATCCGTTTTTAAAGAAGGAAGTAAATTGGGACCTTGTACCGTTGCCGGTCATCAAGGAACGGGCTTTCAGTTTACCGTTTGGATAGTAATAGTGAAACTCACCGATGGGTATATTATTCAGGAAATGACCATCATATACTTTTTTTCCGGTACTGTCAAGCTTTCTCCAGTAACCCTGCTTATTTCCAAGATTATCCTTACGATTGATCGTATCCTGGGAAAATGAAGAAATGTAAAAGCAGCTCAATAAAAAGAAACAGAATATCTTTTTCATAGGGAAAGAACGAAAAACCTATTTTTGCATTGCAAAAGTAAAGAATGTTTTAACAATTTCCTTTGGACAATTATCCATCAAAAATATTAGAAAATGCAGTCAATGAACTGGCCAAATTACCTGGAATCGGCAAAAAGACTGCATTACGACTGGCTCTTTACCTTCTCCGGCAGGATCCTGCTGAAGTGGAAGCTTTCGGTACGGCCATCATCAAGTTGCGTAACGAAATTCTTTACTGTAAAATATGCCATAATATCTCCGACGAGGAAATCTGCCCGATCTGTTCAAGTCCGAAGCGGAATGCAGCTATTGTTTGTGTTGTAGAGAATATCCGGGATGTCATGGCAATTGAAAATACGGGACAATTTCAAGGAGTTTACCATGTTCTCGGAGGAATCATTTCTCCGGTTGAGGGGATCGGGCCGGATCAGTTAACTATTGACAAACTGGTCAACCGGGTCAGGGAAGGAACGATCAGGGAAATCATCCTTGCTTTGCCAACGACCATTGAAGGAGATACCACTAATTTCTATTTATATAAAAAAATAAAGGAATTCCCGGTTAAGATGACTGCCATTGCCCGAGGAATCTCCATCGGGGATGAGCTGGAATATACCGATGAAGTAACGCTTGGACGGTCCATATTGAACCGGACTCCTTACGAAACGCTTCTTCCCGGCCGATAAAAAATTATCCGGCTTCGATTTCGAAAAGCTGAAGTTGTTTTGCTTTCACTACAGGAAAGGCAGGTTTGGCATCTTTATAGTTTTCCATCAGGGGCCGGATGGATTTCTTGATAACTTTTACCGGTGTTGTGCCTCTCATTCTGCAATAATTTTCCAGAGATTTTTTCTGGCCGGCAGTCAGCTTCAGTTGAACAGTTTTATAACGGACTGGCTTTCTTTTTTTGCTTTTACTCATTCCGTAATCTTTTCTTTGAGTATATCACGGAAATCCTGGAGAATTTTACGAGCCAGGTTTTCCGCTTTGGTCAGAAGATCGCTTTCGGCGATAATACGGACGATCGGTTCCGTATTGGAACGGCGGAGATGGACCCATTCGTTTCCGAATTCAATCCTGACTCCATCGAGGGTATTTACAGGTTGCGACGGGTACTTTAAAATGATTTTTGAAAGAACATCATTGATATCCAGATCTGTAGAAAATTCAATTTTATTTTTGGAAATATAAAATGAAGGATAAGAATCTCTAAGCTCCGAGCATCTTTTGCCGGATTTTGCCAGGTGAGTAAGAAAGAGGGCTATTCCGACAAGAGCATCCCGGCCGTAATGAAGTTCAGGATAGATAACTCCTCCGTTCCCTTCACCGCCGATGACGGCATTCATATCTTTCATCATTTTCACTACATTCACCTCTCCCACTGCAGATGCAGAATATTTTCCGCCTGCCTTTTCAGTAACGATTTTCAAAGCCTGAGAGGATGAAAGGTTGGATACTGTATTCCCGGGTTTTAAACGAAGAATATAATCGGCAACAGAAACAAGGGTATATTCTTCACCGATGGGATCACCCAGTTCATTGACAAGAGCGAGGCGGTCGACATCAGGATCTACTGCAATGCCAAGGCTTGCATTAATCTTGTTCACTCTTTCACTCAGAGCATGGAGGTTTTCTGGAACCGGTTCCGGGTTATGGGCAAACAGTCCCGTAGGTTCGCAGTTCAACAAATCTATTTTATCAACCCCCAGCATTTTCAGAAGAAGAGGTACCGCAATACCTCCGGTCGAATTTACACCGTCCACCACGATACTGAAATGAGCGTTACGAATGGCTTCTTTATCCACCAAAGGAAGTTCCAATACTTTTTTTATATGTTCCTCAATGGAGGAAGGATCTTTTGAATATTTTCCAATGTGGTTGTATTCTGCAAAAGAAAGATGTTCATCATCTGCAAGCTTTAGCACTTCATCCCCATCAGCTGCGGAAAGAAATTCGCCATTTGAATTCAACAGTTTCAATGCATTCCAGTGAGCGGGGTTATGACTTGCCGTAATGATAATCCCGCCGCTGGCTTTGTGTCCGATCACAGCCATTTCAGTCGAAGGTGTTGTCGACAAACCAAGGTCAATAACGTCAAAACCCATTGAGATCAGGGTTCCGGTTACCAGAAAACTCACCATTTCTCCGGAAACCCGGGCATCTCTTCCAACTACCACGGTTTTTCTACTGTTTTCTGAACGGTTGAGAAGCCAGGCTGCATATCCGGATGTAAACCGGATAATATCCGGGGATGTCAGCCCCTTACCCGGTTCTCCTCCAATAGTTCCCCTTATACCTGAAATAGATTTAATAAGTGTCATGAATCCGTTTTTCGCAAATGTAAAAGAAATCCCTGTTTTTACCCGGTCTTTGTTGGTAAAAATTAACAAATCAACGCTCTTATCGATGTCCTGTCGGTATTTTTTTCTAACTTTGCTTCGTGTATTGAATTTTCAGACCGGAGTCAGTTAATATATGAATGAGGGATCGTTTGAACAATATCCAGACAGGGATACTCTGGAACTCGTAAAGAGGTATGAAAAAATGCTCAACATGAACGAGCATTATTTTTTCGATGTTGACGAGTTTGAAGATATTATTGAATATTATTTTTTTAAAGAAGATGATAAAATTGCTGAACAATGTATTTCCGATGCATTGGACCAGCACCCCGGAGATTTACGTCTTTTACTGAAAAAGGCTCAGCAACTGGCTAATTCAGGAAATTCCGAAAAAGCACTTACGTTATTATCAGAGATTCCGGAAGATCACATTTCAGATCCGGAAGTTCATGTTTCATTGGGTAATTTGTACAGTCAGCTGGAACGTCCTGAAATAGCCATCAAAGAATACCTTGCCGGTATTTCGGATTCCGAGGAAAATGATGATATTTACGCCAGTATAGGGTTCGAGTACGAAAACATGAGCAGATATGACAAAGCGATAGAATATCTTCGTTTGTCGCTTGAACAGAATCCCGAAAATGAACCCGTATTGTATGAAATCTCCTTTTGTTTTGAGATCACTCAGCAAAGTGAGAAAGCGATTAAATTTCTTTCTGATTTTCTGGACAAAAATCCATTTTCCGCGGCAGCATGGTTCAATCAGGGCATAGCTTACAGTAATTGCGAGTTATATGAGAAAGCCATTGATGCTTATGATTTTGCTCTTGCCATTGATGAATTTTTCGGATCGGCCGCTTTCAACAAAGCCAATTGTCTGGCTAATTTGGGCAAATATGAAGAAGCGATCAAGGTATATCTTGAATCAGGTGAATATGAAGAAGATCCGGGTTCTCTTTCCTACTATTACATTGCCGAATGCTATGAAAAGCTGGAAAATTTTCCCCGGGCTATCGAATACTATAAGAAATGCATTGAACAGGATCCTGATTTTGCAGATGCCTGGGTTGGAGCCGGGTTGGCATATGATTCACTGAATAAGCCTCAGACCGCTATTGCCTACATTCAGAAAGCAATCCAGGTTGCTCCAACGGTCTGGGAATACTGGTTTATACAGGGCGATCTTCATATCAAACTGGGGCAGATCGAAGAAGGAATCGCCTCATACAGAAAAGTAATTGAACTCGAGCCGAATGATTCGGAAGTCTGGCTGGAACTTTCCTATGTTTATTATCAGCAGGGAGATCTTGCCAAGGCTCTTGATGTCCTTAAAGAAGGGATGAAATGGCATGAGGAGAATCCTGATTTTCTATACGGGATGGCTTGCTATCTTCTCAGGTCAGGCAGGCAAAAGCAAGCCTATATGATGCTGGATAAAGCCCTGCATCTGGATTATGATGGGTATCGAAGGATGTTCAAGCAATTTCCGGAACTTGCTGAAAACAATGAGATCAATCATATCATCGAAACTTTTAAAAACAACCCGGATTAAAAACCATTGCTTATGTTGAACCATTCTTTACCAAATCTCCCCGACCGGACTACAAAACCCCGTGAAACAGGTGTTACAATGGTCATGGACAAAGGGCTTAGCCTGAGAGAGGCTGAAGATCTTGTTTCTGTTGCTTCAGAATACATTGATTACATCAAACTTGGGTTCGGTACATCGTTAATTACTCCGGATGTCACCAAAAAGATCAAGCTTTTCCAGAAAGCCAACATCCGTGTTTATGCCGGAGGTACTTTATTTGAAGCCTTTCTTATCCGGAATAAATACAAGGAATACCAAAAATACATTGATAAAATGGGATTTGATGCTGTCGAAATTTCTGATGGCTCAATGATCATGGATCACAAGAAAAAATGTGAATATATTCGCGAACTTTCAAAGGACAGAACAGTTCTTTCAGAAGTAGGTTCTAAGGAAGCCGGAATTCTGATTGCTCCCAACCGCTGGATCATCATGATGCAGAATGAGCTGAATTCCGGATCAAAGTTTGTGATTGCAGAAGCCCGCGAAAGCGGTAATGTCGGTATCTATCGTCCTACCGGTAAAGCCCATATCACTCTGATCAATAAAATCCTTTCTAAAGTTCCCAATGACAGGATTATCTGGGAAGCTCCTCTGAAATCACAGCAGTCGTGGTTTATAAAGCATTTCGGTACGAATGTCAACCTGGGCAATATTTCCCCATCCGAGATCATTCCACTGGAAACCCTCCGGCTGGGCCTTCGCGGAGATACATTTTTCGATTTTCTGCCTGCTAAATGCCAGAAATTAAAACCAGCCTGATAAAATATGATTTATTACGGACTGATCGGCTATCCCTTGACACATTCTGCATCAGCCCGGCTTTTTGCGGATAAATTCAGGAGGGAAAAGATTACTGACAGGCAATATCTTCTTTTCCCTCTTGAAGACCTTTCGATGCTGTCCCGTCTGATCCAGGAACATCCCTTGCTTCGCGGACTAAACGTCACAATTCCTTATAAGGAGAAAATTCTTCCTTTTCTTGATGAAATCGATCCGGCTGCAGCTGAAATCGGAGCAATAAATACAATTGTCATTAAAAAATCTGATACCGGATCTAAGTTAAAAGGGTACAACACGGATGTTACCGGTTTTCTAAATTCAGCTGATTTTTCAGGACATTCCCGGGCGCTGATTCTGGGTACCGGCGGAGCTTCCAAAGCAGTAGCCGCTGCACTGAAAAGTAAAGGAATTGAAATTACATTTGTCTCCCGGAACTCTGCCGGGAAAGATGTAGTGAAATATTCATCTCTCACTCAAGAGATGATTCATGAAAACACTCTGATTGTCAATGCAACACCTTTAGGAATGTTTCCCATGATTCATTCGTTTCCCCCCATTCCTTATAAAGCGCTTACCCGTTTTCATTTTTTATACGACCTCGTGTATAATCCCAATATTACGGAATTCATAAAAATGGGCATGGCGGAAGGGTGTCATGTACAAAACGGCTGGAATATGCTGCTCATGCAAGCAGAGAAATCATATGAAATCTGGAATGCCTGACCGTTATTCTTGCTTTTCTTCAGGTTTTTTTTCCAAAGGAGGTTCTGATTTCGGTTCTTCCGTGCGGATTACTTCTATCTTAAGGTCAGCTACCATGGCAGCTATAGCTCCGACTGCAGCAAGCCAGGGAACAATTAAAGCACCGATAACGCCAATGGTAACCGGGATTTCAAGATACACTTTCCCTTCCATGTCTTTAATAATCAGTCGTCTGACATTCCCTTCATGGATCAATTCCTTGACTTTTTCAACGACTTCTTCTCCACGGACTTTGAATTCATCTTTTATGTTTTCCATAATGCAATTTTTTCAATTAGTTTCTTTACCTTTATGAAATATAAAAATATGAAATTTCCTTTGTGTTTTTACTAAATTTGTATTATAAATTTTTGTCATTTTAAAAGAATTTCTTAATTTTGCACCCCATTATAAAAGATTTTTAAAAAAACAACCATTACAATCCGTTATCCGATGAATTTCACTTCAGAAGAAAAGAAGACAGTATTTAAAGAATTTGGTAAATCAGAGTTTGACACCGGTTCAACCGAAGCCCAGATTGCATTATTTACCAAGAAAATCCAACATCTTACAGAACATGTAAAAGAAAACAAAAAAGATCTTTTCACAGAACGTTCGCTGGTCAGGATGGTTGGAAGACGAAGAAAATTACTAGGTTACCTCAAAGCAAAGGATATCGAACGCTATCGTGAGATCATCAAGAAGCTAAAGATTCGTAAGTAAGTATTACAAATATTTTATCTGATCGTTAAAAGAGGCAATGTAACCAATTGCCTTTTTTAATATCTAAAAACAAAATAGTTATAGATGAATGGAATAGTTAAAAACATCCAGCTCACCGACGGAAGAACGATATCTATCGAAACCGGTAAGTTGGCCAAACAGGCAGATGGTTCTGTTGTTGTAAAAATCGGAGATACCATGCTGCTTGCGACGGTTGTGGCAAAACAAGAGGCTGAAGAGAATGTAGATTTTTTACCGCTTACGGTTGAATATCGTGAGAAATATGCGGCTACCGGCCGTTTTCCCGGTGGCTTTTTTAAAAGAGAGACACGTCCTTCCGACTATGAGATCCTGATTTCAAGAATTATTGACCGGGCTCTTCGTCCTCTCTTTCCGGCTGATTTTCATGCTGAAGTACAGGTGATTGTCACCCTTATTTCCGCTGATAAAAATTACCTGCCGGATGCAATGGCTTGCCTGGCTGCTTCATCTGCTTTGATGGTGAGCGACATCCCGTTTGACGGCCCCATTTCTGAAGTCCGCGTCGGACGTGTAAACGGACAATTCGTCATTAACCCTTCCCTCTCCATGATGGCCGAATCCGATATTGATATCATGGTGGGCGCTTCCATGGAAAATATTGTCATGATGGAAGGCGAAATGAAAGAAATCTCTGAAGATGAAATGCTTCAGGCTCTGAAACTGGCTCAGGAAACAATTAAAATGCAATGCCAGGCACAGATTGATTTAGCATCAATGGTTGAGAAAGCAAAAACCAAAAGAGTATATTGCCACGAAACCAATGATCCTGAATTTAAAGAAAAATTATACCAGGCAGTTTATGCCAAATTATATGATCTGGCCGGACAAGGTATTGCGAATAAACAGGTTCGCCAGAAATCATTTGATGCAATTCTTGAAGAATTTACCGCTACCCTTCCGGAAGAAGAGCTGAATGAAAAAAAGCCGATGCTCGATCGTTATTTCCACGAATTCCAAAGAGAAGCTGTCAGAAATTCCACTCTCGACCGTCGTCAGCGTCTGGATGGAAGAAAACTGGATCAGATCCGACCGATCTGGTCGGAAGTAGATTATCTTCCGGCTGCACACGGTTCAGCCATTTTTACTCGTGGGGAAACCCAATCCTTGTCTACCGTTACACTCGGTACCAAACTGGATGAACAAGTCATCGATGGCGCTGTCATTGAAGACAAGGTGAATTTCATGCTTCATTACAATTTTCCACCCTTTGCTACCGGTGAAGTGAAACCGATCCGGAGTACAAGCCGCCGGGAAATCGGACATGGGAACCTGGCTCTCCGTGCACTGAAAAGCGTACTTCCCTCACCTGAAGAAAATCTATATACTATCCGCGTTGTTTCCGATATTCTGGAATCCAACGGATCTTCATCCATGGCAACTGTCTGCGCCGGAACTATGGCTCTGATGGACGCCGGTGTCAAGATTAAAAAACCAGTTTCAGGTATCGCCATGGGATTGATTACCGATACAAAATCGGGTAAATATGCTATCCTTTCCGATATCCTCGGTGATGAAGATCACCTGGGAGATATGGATTTCAAGGTTTGCGGTACACGCGACGGGATCACAGCCTGCCAGATGGATATTAAAGTCGAAGGCCTTTCCTTTGAAATCCTCAAAGAAGCACTGGAACAGGCAAAAACCGGAAGATTATTTATTCTGGGAGAAATAGAAAAGACCATCTCCGCTCCTCGTCCTGATTTTAAACCGTTCGTTCCCAGAATTTTCCAGATGAAAGTTCCGAAGGAATTCATCGGAGCTGTCATTGGCCCTGGCGGTAAAGTTATTCAGGAAATGCAGCGCGAAACCGGAACTACAATCGTTATTGAAGAAGTTGGCAACTTTGGCGTCATTGATATTGTAGCTGATAATGAACAGGCGAAAGATGCAGTCGTCGAAAAAATCAAGCGGATCGTTGCTGTTCCCGAAGTTGGCGAGATTTATAAAGGTAAAGTAAAAAATATAATGCCGTTTGGCGCTTTTGTTGAAATACTGCCCAATCAGGACGGACTCCTCCATATCTCTGAAATAGAATGGAGACGTCTTGAAAAGGTTGAAGATGTTTTAAAAGTTGGTGATGAAGTTGAAGTGAAACTGATTGATATTGACCCAAAAACAGGGAAAATGAAACTTTCAAGAAAAGCTTTGCTCCCTAAGCCGGAAGGCAAGGGTCCAAAAAATTAGAAATATTTGTAACAATTGCACACTTTAACCCGTAAAATTGTCATCATTTAACTTTTTAGTCAACTAATGTTTTTTTCATGAGGCAGTTAAAAATTACCAAGCAGGTCACTAACCGTGAAACTGCATCATTAGATAAATACCTGCAGGAGATCGGAAAAGTGGAATTAATAACCGCTGACGAGGAAGTAGCTCTCGCTCAGCGGATCAAACAAGGCGACCAGGGAGCTCTTGAAAAACTCACCAAAGCTAACCTGAGATTCGTCGTTTCCGTTTCAAAACAGTATCAGAATCAAGGACTTAGTCTTCCCGACCTAATCAATGAAGGAAATCTGGGACTGATTAAAGCCGCTCAGCGTTTTGACGAAACGCGGGGGTTTAAATTCATTTCATATGCCGTTTGGTGGATTCGTCAATCCATTCTTCAGGCTTTAGCAGAACAATCCCGTATTGTCAGGTTACCGCTCAATAAAATCGGTTCTATCAATAAAATCAATAAGGCGTATGCCACACTGGAACAGAAATTTGAACGCGAACCGAATGCCGACGAAATTGCCAATTTATTGGAAATATCTGAAAATGAGGTAAAAGAGTCACTGAAAAATTCCGGCAGACATGTTTCTATGGATGCTCCCCTCGTCCAGGATGAGGATAACACCATGTACGATGTTCTGAAAAGTGAAGAAAACACAACCCCCGATAACGGTCTTCTGTATGAATCCCTTCGCAGGGAAATCGAACGGGCTGTTTCGACTTTGACACAGAGGGAAGCTGATGTTATCCGACTTTATTTCGGATTAAACGGCAGCCATCCGATGACACTTGAAGAAATCGGTGAAAAATTTGATCTCACCCGTGAAAGAGTGCGCCAGATCAAAGAAAAGGCAATCCGCCGCCTGAAGCACACTTCCCGCAGCAAGATCTTAAAAACCTATCTTGGATAAGACCCCGGTCATGGACCGATTGATTGCACCATCTATCCTTTCTGCAAACTTTCTCGAACTCGGGAAAGCTATTGAAATGGTGAATGCAAGTGAAGCCGACTGGATACACCTCGATGTTATGGATGGGGTATTTGTTCCAAACATCTCCTTCGGATTTCCTGTCATTGAAAAAATCGCTTCTCTAGCTAAGAAACCGCTTGATGTTCATCTGATGATCGTAGATCCCGACCGGTATATTGAACGCATTAAAAAAGCAGGAGCATGGCTGATTAGTGTACACTATGAAGCTTGTACTCACCTTCATCGCACCGTTTATGCAATCCGGAACATGGATGCCAAAGCCGGTGTAGTGCTTAACCCCCATTCTCCTGTTCACCTTCTTGAAGATATTATCCGGGATGTGGATCTTGTCCTCCTGATGTCGGTCAACCCAGGATTCGGCGGCCAACGATTTATTGAGAACACTTATGAAAAGGTCAACCAGCTTAAAGATCTTATCGCCCGTAAAAATTCCGGAGCTCTTATTGAAGTGGATGGCGGTGTTGATCTGAAAAACGCTCCCCTGCTTTTCAATGCAGGAGCCAATGTACTGGTGACTGGAAATACCGTTTTTTCAAATCCGGATCCGGCAGAGATTATCCGGAAGCTGAAACATTGAAAACGCTAAAAAAATACTGGGACGAAAAGCCGCTTCTCCTGATCATGGGAGCAGCCATTCTTTTCCGGCTTATTTCCGTGATTTTTGCACGGGGTTGGGGAATGATCGATGATCATTTTCTGGTTATTGAATCATCCCAGTCATGGGTCGACGGTACAGATTATAACAGCTGGCTTCCCGGAAGTGCAGGAAACACAGGCCCTACCGGTCATAATTTCTTTTACCCGGGTGTCCATTTTCTTTTATTTTCCTTCTTCAAACTTATCGGTTTAGGAGACCCCCAGGTCAAAATGCTGATTGTCCGTGCAATTCATGCTGCCTGGTCACTGATCACCGTCTTTTTTGGTTATAAGATTGCCGAAAGAATAGGAAACGAAAAAAGCGCCCGGTTGGTAGGTTTATTACTGGCAATTCTCTGGTTTATGCCTTGGGTCAGCGTTCGAAATCTCGTCGAAGTTGCCTGTATCCCTCTGCTCATCCTTGCCGTCTGGTTCATGATCAGCCGGTCGGAACCCAAAGGACAATTTTCTGCATTTTTCCTTGCAGGTTTATTCCTGGGTCTTGCTTTTGATGTCAGATATCAGACTGCCTGGTTTGCTGTCGGATCCGGTATCGCCTTATTATTAATGAAACGCTGGAGGGAAACAATTGCTCTTGTTTTGGGAGCTCTCCTGCCTATTGTTCTCATTCAGGGTACCATCGATTACTTTATCTGGGGAAAACCTTTTGTGGAAATGGTCACTTATGCAACGGGAAACTTTGCTACTGCTACACAGTACATTGTTCTTCCCTGGTATGACTATTTCCTGGTTGTTCTTGGTATTCTCGTGCCTCCGGTCAGTTTCTTTCTTTTTGCAGGATTTATTAAAAACTGGAAAAAAGTTTTACTCATATTCATTCCGGTTGCAGTCTTCTTTATCTTCCATTCCATTTATCCTAACAAACAGGAACGCTTTATCCTTCCGATCATTCCGTTTATCATTATTGCCGGTGTTCCCGGATGGTTCGACCTTGTTTCCAGTTCCCGGTTTCTTCAAAGTAAAAAGAAAATCATCAATGGGTGCTGGATTTTCTTCTGGGTGATCAATATTGTGGCTTTACTGGTGATTTCACCGGTTTATTCAAAAAGAGCCCGGGTTGAAACAATGTCCTATCTTTCACGGTATAAAAATGTCCAGTATATCCTTGTTGCAGATGAAGAACAGCGGAATGAACAATTTCCCCGCTTTTACCTGGGACAATGGCCAAGGATCTATGATATCTATAAAGACGGAGAAACGACCGACTCTCTTTTCCTGAGAATCTCCAGTCTTCCTGCTTCCGAACAACCCCGGTTCATCCTGTTTACCGGAGAATCCAACAAACCGATGAACATTCAGATTGCCCGGAAATACTTTCCATTTATCGTATACGAAACGGTCATAGAACCTGGATTTATCGATAAACTCATGCACTGGCTCAATCCTATCAACAGAAACCGGAAAGTGTTTATATACAGGAATACACACATCTTCCCGAATAAAGCAGGATAACCAGGATATGGACAGAGAGCAGGCAAAAGAACGCATCCGCGAACTTACCCGGCAGATCAACCAGCATAATTACAACTATTATGTTCTGTCAAGACCTGTTATTGAGGATTATGACTTCGACATGCTCCTCGAAGAACTGATTACTCTTGAAAAGCAATTTCCTGAATATGCGTTACCCGATTCTCCCACACAGCGTGTCGGCGGAGATTTAACTAAGGAATTCCGGCAAATCTTTCATAAATACCCGATGCTTTCCCTGGGAAACACATATTCCATCGAGGAAGTAAAAGACTTTGAATCCAGAATACACAAGCTGCTTGGAGAAAGCACGGAATATGTCTGCGAACTGAAATTTGATGGAGTGGCGATCGGGCTGACTTATCAAAATGGGAAACTTGTCCAGGCAGTGACACGCGGTGACGGACTCAAAGGGGATGATGTTTATACCAATGTCAAAACCATTCGGAGCATTCCTCTTCAGCTTACGGGAAATAATATTCCTGAAGAATTTGAGATCCGCGGGGAAATCATAATGCCTATTAAAAGCTTTGAGCAATTAAACCGGTTTCGTGAAGAAGAAGGAGAAGAAACCTTCGCCAACCCAAGAAATGCAGCAGCCGGAAGCATTAAGCTTCAGAATTCATCTGAAGTGGTAAAACGGCATCTTGATTGCTATCTCTATTATATTCCAACACCCGGACTACCTTTTGAAACTCACTACGAAAGTCTTATGGCAGCCCGTTCCTGGGGATTCAAGATCTCTTCACATATGGTCAGATGCCGGAATATCGGCGAGATATTTGAATTCATTGATAACATCGGTACGATCCGCCCGGATTTGCCATTTAATATCGACGGAGTAGTCATTAAAGTAAACTCTTTCCGTCAGCAGGAAGAGCTGGGCTATACGGCAAAATCACCTCGCTGGGCTATCGCTTATAAATTCAAGGCTGAAAGAGCCTCCACCCTGCTTCTTTCCATCGATTATCAGATAGGCCGCACCGGAACCGTTACACCCGTCGCCAATCTGAAGCCTGTTCCTCTGGCCGGAACCATAGTGAAAAGAGCTACCCTGCATAATGCCGATATTATTGCCAGTCTGGATGTACGAATCGGTGATTCCGTTTTTGTCGAAAAAGGAGGAGAAATCATCCCGAAAATCGTTAGCGTTGATCTGGAAAAACGTCCTGTGGATGCTAAAAAAGTCGACTTCATTTCAAAATGCCCTGAATGCGGAACTCCGTTGATCCGGAGAGAAGGAGAAGCAGCCTATTATTGTCCCAATGAATCCGGTTGCCCCCCGCAAATCAAAGGAAAGCTGGAACATTTCATCAGCCGTCGCGCTATGAATATAGAAAGTCTGGGTGAAGGAAAAATCGAGATGCTGTACGATCAGGGCCTTGTCAGTAATATTGCCGACCTGTATGATCTGACATATGAACAACTTTTCGGATTGAAAAAAATATTTCCGGAAGAAAAAAGTAAAAAAGAGAAAACGATAAGCTTCCGAAAAAAAACGGTTGAAAATATCCTGAAAGGGATCGATGCATCGCGGAATACTCCCTTTGAACGGGTATTGTATGCTATAGGCATCCGCTATGTAGGAGAGACCGTCGCTAAAAAACTGGCAGAACATTTTTCAGGAATAGATGCTTTGATGGCTGCCTCTAAAGAAGAGTTGATCACTGTAGAAGAAATCGGTGAAAAAATCGCTCAAAGCGTTGTCTGTTATTATTCAAAACCTGAAAACCGGGAAATCATTGAACGATTACGGAATAAAGGGATATGTTTTGAATCCAAACGGGAAGAGAAAATAAAAGTAAGCAATCGTTTGAATGAAAAAATATTTGTTGTCAGCGGAGTTTTTGAAGGTTATTCAAGAGATGAGGTCAGGAAAATGATTGAAGACCATGGAGGCCGGAATGCAACCAGTGTTTCATCCAAAACGAGTTATGTCCTTGCCGGGGAAAACATGGGCCCGGAAAAAAAGAAAAAGGCGGAAAGCCTTGGTGTTCCTATCATCTCTCTGGATGAATTCCTTGCCATGATCAAATAAAAAACCAGGATCACAATACTCAGGACCCTGGCTTTCACAATTTAATCTTTTTCAGTTTACTTTCCGGATCGAACCGGCTCCGGAGACATCCTGAAACATCTGGGTTGGTTCTCCTTTGTAATACACATTGGCAGCTCCCGAGATATCCGCTTTAAGTTCCTTTGCTACATTTATCTCTGCTTTCCCTGCTCCGCTTATATCCAGATTATAATTTTGAGCAACCAGATCAAAAGCATGCAGATTAACAGCTCCTGATCCATCAAGGCTTACGTTTTCAGCTGTTCCTGAAAAATGCATATTGCAACTTCCGCTCATATCAATATTCAGTTTCTGAACGGCCAAATCCATTTTCCCATCCGAAGCTCCGCTGCCTGAAATGGTCAATTCGGGAACTGTAAGACGGTTTTCTGTCTGAATATTCACAGCTCCGCTGGCATCAATTCGTTTAAGGTCAACAACCGTCAGAAAAATTTTCATTTTCGAAGCATGATGAATTGGTTTCTTTGTATCGATTTTAAGGGTATTTCCAACAACTTCCGTCCGAATCAAAGGAAGAATATTATCATCGGCTTCAACAATTACTGACTGAGCAGTACCCTGGCTGATCGTCAGATCAAAGGCACCACCGATTTCAACAGAATTAAAAGATGAAACTGTCCGTGTTTCACGCTTATTGTTTCCGTCACCTTTTACTCCCCATACCTGACAGGAAAGCAAGAGACCTATTACGACGACTGCAAAAAATGTTAAATTTCGGGTTGTTTTCATACGTTTGATTTATTTAATGGATTACAATAATTTACTTATTCTGTATTGTCACTTCAAATCCACATCTCCATATTCGCTGCGTATTGTTACTTTAGAAGAAGGAGATGCATTTCCGACCACAGCTTTATAAGATTTTGAGGTATTTTTAATAATCTTTTCGCTGAAGTGTGCATTACTTTCAGACATATTCAGATCGCAGAATTTCAGGGATGCATCCAGGCTGTAGCTTGCGTTCTTTGAGATTCCTATGGAAATATTCCCGAATTTATTATTGATGTTGATGTTCCCGAAATCAGCCGGCATTTCATTTACCGTGAAGTTTCCGTATTGAATATCCAGTGTCAGGTCCTTTTCAATCTTCTTGATATCAAGATCGGAAAACTTTGCGGTTCCATCTACAACCGATGAATTTCCCATATCCAGCTTTCCTCCCGACAGGTTCGCATTTAAAGAGATGATCTTTGCGGCTGTTAAATTCGAGTATTTTGAATCGATCCACAAAGCACCGGCGTACTGAACATCAAGATCAGAATATTTAATAAATACTACGGCTCCCTTCATGGATTGGATACTTCCCTTGCCGTATTTGATATCCAGCAAATTATCGGAATTGTTCAACTTGTTGATCTCGACATTTCCATACCCCACTGTAATTTTGCTTTTCCCTCCTACTTCATTTATATAGATATTTCCAAATTTGTTGGACAGGTCCAGTGCATTGGTATAGGGCATATTTACTGTATAATCCACCTTGAACTTGATCCTTCCAGATATGTTTTTATCTTTAAATACAGTATGTGCCTGTACCTGCGATTCGTTGCCGGTAAAATCCACGGAAATATTCTCCAGTATTTTTGAAGCATCTTTCTCATTTGAAGCAGACACGGTAATTTTTACTTCTATAGATATGATATTCTTGTCCCAGTTAATACAACGGACATCTCCGAATTTGTTTTCAACAACCAACTGAGCATCCGGCTTCACAGGATATTCTTTTCGAATAACCTTGGAAAGTTCATCCCTGCTGTAGGCATTATTCCATCCGGAAATCAAAAAAATGATGAGGAATAACGGGATTAATCTTATAGTTTTCATGACCTTGGAGATTAAGCGATTATATATAATTATAACAGGTTATTTTTCTTTTTTTGCAATTTTGATCTTTTCGACCATATTATCCATGACTGATTTTTTCATTTGCTCATTCTGGATAAGAGCTGATTGGACACGTTCGTCACCCGGATTATCTGTCAGGACTTTTTTCAGTTCTTCAGATTTTGCATTCAACGCTTTTAATTCACCTTCGGCAATGGAATTCAGAGAATTATAATCCTGGCCGCAACATGCCAGTTTCCGGATTTCACCAAGTTGTTCAGCTGATGCCTGGTCATAATATTTCATAGCATCCTGAATTTCCTGAGGGATAGAAGCGCTTTTCTGAGAAGCCTGAAGTTTTCCGGCAGTAAAGTCAAAGACCAAGGCAACTGTCGCTAAAAGCAATACGATAACTGCAGCGATTTTGAGTATGAAATTCCGGTTCAAAGTATATCTTTCCAAAGATTCATCCAAACCCAGCTTTTCACGAAACCGGTCGAAATGCCCTTCGGGGGGTTCTGACATTTCGAATGCTTTCCTGTTTTCTGATATGAATTTTTCCAGTTTATCCATGGCTCAATTATAGTGATATGAACGTTTTTGTCTTTTTTCAATAATGATCTTCACCAGCTTTTGTTTGGCTCTGACAAACCTTGTTCTGGAAAGATTATTTGAGATATGAAGAATACTGCTGATCTCTTCGTGGTCATAACCTTCAAACAGAAAAAGAGAAAGTATAACCCTGTATGAATCCGGCAAACCGGCAATAGCTTCTTTTACTTCATTTACCTGCATCTTTAATTCTTCTTCACGATGATCTTCAGTAACATCCTGTATATCTATTCCTTCTTCATCAATAGAAACCATTTCATGACTTTTCCTTATAACATCCAGAGAATTGTTGATTACAATCTTCTTCAACCAGGATCCAAAGCTGCCTTCACCGGTATATCTCCCGATATTGCGGAAAGCGTCGAGGAATGATTCCTGCATGACATCTTCCGCTTCCTGTGTATCGTTCACTATTCTCAGGCTCGTATTAAACATAGCTCTATAATACAGTTTATAAATCTTAAACTGAGCATTCCGATTACCTTCTTTACAGGCATCGATCAGGTCCTGGTGAATATTTATGTATTTATCTTCCAATTCCCTGATTTTTGATGAACAGACCTTGCATTTTTCAGAATGTTACAAGTTAGATAAAAAAAAAGATCAGAAAAAAAGTAATTTTGCGCGTTGATACCATTGAAACGCTCAAATTTACCGGTTTATCTGTATGCCATTACGGCAATGCTCTTCTGGGGCATATCGTTCATTTGGACGTCAATACTTTTAAAGTATTACCAGCCTGTTACTATTATTTTCATCCGGCTCATATTTTCTTCCCTGTTTTTATTTTTCATCATTTTTATAACAAAAAAATGGGAAAAGATTGCCCGGAAAGACTGGATCTTTTTTGTCATTAGTGCTTTCTTTAATCCTTTTCTCTATTTCCTGTGCGAAAATTATGGAGTTAAATACAGCACCTCCACTGTTGCATCGGTGATCATTGCCACGATTCCCTTATTTTCTCCGCTGGCAGCTTTCCTCTTTTTCAGGGAAAAGCTTACCTGGATGAATTTTGCCGGGATTATTATTTCCTTTGGTGGAATATGGCTGATGCTGCTTGCCATGGGTATGAGTATGGAAATGAACGGAGAAAACAGAGGGATTCTCATTCTGTTTGGAGCGGTTATGAGTTCTTTAATCTATTCGCTCTTTTTGCGGAGACTGACAAAAAATTATTCTCCTGTCACCATTATTGCATGGCAGAACCTGATCGGAATATTTCTTTTTCTGCCGTTGTTCTTCATACTGGAATACAGACGCTTTATCGAAGTCCCGATAAACAGTGAAATCGTTTATTCCTTTCTGTTCCTTTCGATTCTATGCTCTTCTCTGGCATTTGTATTTTATACCAAAACCATTCAGGTGCTTGGAATCAGTAAAGCCAATATATTCTCCAATCTCATTCCTGTATTTACAGCCATTTTTTCTTTTTTCATGCTTTCAGAAAGGTTTACATGGATCAAGATTCTGGGAATAGCCATTGTAATTGCCGGTTTGTATTTATCTCAAAGGAATCATAACCGGGAAATCAATTAGCTTCAATATTTTTTGATCTCCGGGTAGACTTTTCAGTTTTCCGTTGTAAATTTGTTTAAATAGCCTGAAAGAGGCAAAATAGCTTCAAATCCAAGTTCCATTAAAAATCTGAAACATGGCAGAAAAAGAGATCTGGGTGATTGGAATTCACATCACCGACCGTATCAAGGATGCGGGAAAAATCCAGGAAATTTTCACAAAGTATGGATGCTGCATAAAAACCCGGCTTGGTCTTCATAAGGCCAATGGAAATATTTGCTCTCCTGCCGGATTGATCTTGCTTGAGCTGACCGGAGAACCTGCCGAATTTCCGAAACTGATGGACGAGCTTCAGAAAGTCGGAGGAATTGAAGTAAAACACATGGAATTCTCGGATTAATCTCCTTAAACCAGTGTAATTCTTGTACCGCCATTATCAATTCCCAAAAGAGTGGTTTTGGTAATGATGGCGTCTTTGCCTGAGTTTTCCACAAAGCGGATGGCTGCTTTTATTTTGGGTCCCATGCTTCCATCAGGGAACTGACCTTCATCCAGGTATTGCTGGGCTTCTGCAATAGTCATCCGGTCAATGGTTTTTTCTTGTGGAGTATTATAATTCAGACAAACTTTTGGAACATCGGTCAAAATAAAGAATTTATCGGCATTGATCTGGGATGCCAGCAATGCTGACGCCAGATCCTTATCAATCACAGCATCAATCCCCTGTAATTTATTAGGTGCCACAAAATAGACAGGAATACCCCCACCACCTACGGCAATAACAATATGTCCTTCCCGTGCGATCTTCTCAATCGCCTTTTTATTTATAATCACGAGAGGTTTCGGTGAAGCCACTACTTTTCTCCAGCCTCTTCCTGCTGAATCTTCTCTATAAACGGAACCGGTTTCCCGGGCATATTTTTCAGCTTCTTCCTTCGTATAGAACGGTCCGATCGGTTTCGTAGGGTTTTTAAAAGCAGGATCATCTTTATTGACCAGTACCTGGGTCGCTATTGTGATAATATCTCTTTCAATATCGCTGGCCTGGAGAACATTTTTCAACTGCTGTTCAATAATATATCCGATAAATCCCTGGGAATATGCCACACAAATATCAAGAGGCATTTCGGGTAATCCATAAACTTTATTTCCTGCTGTGTTTGCCAGCATGATATTACCAACCTGTGGACCATTGCCGTGCGTGATGACAATGTTATAATCCCGCTGGATCAGTTTCAGGAGGCATTCGGATGTTGCAAAAGCATTTTTTTCCTGTTCGGAAATAGTTCCTTTCTGATCGCTCTGCAAAAGGGCGTTTCCGCCAAGAGCTACAACTGCAAGTTTCTTCATATCAGTATAACAGTTTTATATAAACAAAAAAAGGATAAAATATCCTTTTATCAATAAATCACCGTTTTATGCAAAAATATAAAAAATAGTTCAATTTCGACATATGAAAATGCCAAGGCAGGTAAATACAGGGTCGATTCTGGCTGTTTTTTGCTGAACAACAACAGAAAATAAAAAAGTACAATTGTGTATCTTTGCCGTATGAATCCTTTATCCATTGCATTTCATCACCTGGGCTGCAAAGTAAATTTTGCCGAGTCCTCTTTCCTTTCCCGGCAATTTCGACAGAACGGATATGACATCAAGGGGTTCCATGAAATTGCAGATATCTATGTAATCAGCACCTGTGTGGTGACGGCTGTTGCTGAAAAAAAATGCAGAGCTGCCATCCGGCAAGCTCATAAGCTGAATCCGGATGCCAGAATTGCCGTCATTGGTTGTTTCCCCGAATTAAAACCTAAGGAAATCTCCGGAATGGATGGGGTTTGCCTGGTACTTGGACATACAGCCAAATTCAATCTTTTCAACGAAATAGAAAAGATCGTTCACCCCTCCGCTGAAAAAAAGGAAGATCCTCCTTTTGAAAAAAATGATTTTATAGGATCCTGGTCAATGGGCGACCGAACCCGTTCTTTCCTGAAAATCCAGGATGGTTGCGATTATTATTGCTCCTATTGTGCTATTCCGATGGCAAGAGGCCACAGCCGGAGCGATACGATTGCAAACGTCGTCAAAAACGCGAAAGAGATTGCATCTCTCGGGATTCATGAGATTGTTCTGACCGGAGTGAACATCGGGGATTTCGGGAAACACAACGGACAAACACTTCAGGAATTGATTGAAGCCCTGGATAATACAGATGAGCTTCCCAGGATAAGGATCTCTTCCATAGAGCCCGACCTCCTGACGGATCCCATTATTGAAAGAATAGCCGTTTCCCCCCATTTTATGCCGCATTTCCATATTCCCCTTCAGGCAGGATGCGACAATATCCTGAGAGCCATGAAAAGGAGATATGATACCGGATTGTACCGCTCACGGATCGAAAAGATCCGTGCATTGCTTCCTTTAGCCTGCATCGCTGCCGATGTAATCACAGGATTTCCGGGTGAAACAGATGAAGATTTCAAAGACGAAGTGGATTTCCTCAAATCCATTGATCTCTCCTATATGCATGTGTTCAGCTATTCCCGGAGAGAAAATACACTGGCCTCAAGGATGAATGAATTTTTCGTAAATGATAAGGTAAAAAAAGACCGGAGCGACATTCTTCATCAATTGTCAAACCAGAAAAAGCTTGATTTTTACCTTAGAAATAAAGGCACATGTTCCAGGGTCCTTTTTGAATCCGATAATTCCGATGGTTTTATCCACGGGTTTACTGAGAATTATGTCAAAGTCAAAACGAAATTTGACCCCGGCCTGGTTAACCAGATAAAGGAAGTCAGACTAGAAACTATTGCTGACGATAATGTTTTTGAAATTAAATAAATCGTAATTTTAATCGAATCCCGGTTCAATTCATAATTCGAAGCCAATGTTTCCACGGATAAGCGACCTGATCAACTACATCTTCGGAACAACTATCAATATTCCGATACAGTCATATGGTTTCATGATGGCTGTTGCCTTTGTGATCGGAGGCTATACCATTTACCTTGAGCTTAAACGGAAAGAAAAGGAAGGCATTCTTCCTGTCCGGCAAAAGAAAGTTTTGACCGGAGCTCCAGCTTCTTTCCAGGAAATTTTTTATTCAGCCATTTTCGGATTCATCCTGGGCTGGAAAGGAATCGGACTGATCGCGGATTATTCAAATTTCTCGAACAATCCCCAGGAATGGATTTTATCGGGGAAAGGCAGTCTGCTTGTAGGTTTTCTTGGAGCAGCTGTTTTTGGATTTTATTCATATTATACCAAACAGAAGAAACAAAAGAAAGAACCGGAATGGGTTGAGGTAACAGTTCATCCCTATCAGCTTACCCTTTCGATATTGCTGATTGCTGCGGTCTTTGGCATCATTGGTTCCAAGCTGTTTGATGTTGCTGAGCATCTCACAGATCTGGCACAGGATCCGATCGGAACCTTGTTTTCTTTTGCAGGATTGTCGTTCTACGGGGGATTGATTGTAGCTACCTTTGCTGTAGTCTGGTATGCTTCAAAACACAATATCCGTTTTCCTCATATTGCCGATGTAGCCGCTCCCGGACTTATCCTGGCTTACGGTATCGGAAGGATTGGCTGTCAACTTTCCGGTGACGGGTGCTGGGGAGTCATCAATAACAATCCCAAACCCGGATGGATGAGCTTTCTTCCCGATTGGCTCTGGTCATTCAATTATCCGCATAATGTCATTGATGAAGGTATTGCCATTCCCGGTTGTACAGGCCCGCATTGCAGTATCCTTCCAAACCCGGTATTCCCTACCCCACTCTATGAAACGCTTATATGTCTTGGCATCTTCGTAATCCTTTGGCTTATCAGAAAGCATCTGAAAACTCCCGGATTTCTTTTTTCCATCTATTTGATTATGAATGCAACAGAACGCTTTCTGATCGAAACAATCCGTGTTAACAAAGAATATAATATTCTTGGCATTCATTTAACACAAGCTCAATGCATTGCGATATTCCTGGCTATTCTGGGAATCAGTGGATTTTTCTTTTTCACATGGTTGGATAAAAAATACAGGGTAAAATCAGCAACATAACTATTATGGATCTGGAAAAAATTTGTACGGATGTTCGCCGGTTGACGACAGAAACAGCTGGATTTATCCAGCAGGAGCTGAATAAACTCAAAGTTTCCGATATTGAGGTAAAAAGTGAGAATAATTTTGTCACTTATGTAGATAAAACTTCCGAAACAAGATTGATGGAGGGGCTATCAAAGATACTTCCCGGATCAGGTTTTATTGCCGAAGAAAGTCCGGATCTTCAGAGGAAAGAGTTGACCTGGGTTATTGACCCTCTCGACGGAACGACCAATTTCATTCACCATATTCCCATGTACTGCATCAGCATTGCACTCATGGAGGGAAATGATATCCGACTCGGGGTTGTACATGAATTAAACCGTGATGAATGTTTCTATACCTGGAAAGATGCCCCCTCCTTCCTGAACGGCAGACAGATCCGGGTTTCAGATACCCATTTATTAAAAGACAGTCTTCTGGCGACGGGTTTCCCATACTATGATTTCAACAGGCTGGATGCCTATATGCATCTTTTCCGTTATTTCATGAAACATACCCAGGGAGTGAGGAGAATCGGTTCTGCAGCTGCCGACCTGGCATATGTTGCTTGTGGAAGATTTGATGGATTTTATGAATACGGTTTGAGTCCCTGGGATGTTGCCGGCGGAATCATTCTTATCCGGAATGCCGGAGGAAAAGTTTTTGATTTTAAAAGAGGCGATAATTATATTTTTGGGAAAGAGATCATTGCAACAAACGGTCTGATCCCGGATGAATTTCTGGAAACTTTTGAAAAAAACTTCTTATGACACCTCGTATAGAACTTCTTCAGGGAGATATTACCCTTTTAAAAGTTGATGCTGTTGTCAATGCTGCCAATAAATCACTTCTCGGAGGAGGAGGCGTTGACGGAGCTATTCACCGTGCTGCAGGCCCCGGCTTACTTGAAGTTTGCCGGCTCCTGGATGGCTGCCAGACCGGTGAAGCTAAAATCACAAAAGGATTCAAGCTCCAGGCTGATTATGTTATTCATACAGTTGGTCCCGTCTGGCATGGTGGAAATAATGATGAGGAAAAGCTACTGGCAGGCTGCTACCGAAATTCTCTTCGCCTTGCCTCAGATTATAAATGTAAAACCGTTGCTTTCCCAAATATTAGCACAGGTATCTATCATTTTCCCAGGGAACTTGCAGCCAGGATCGCCATTATCGAAACCAGAAAATTCCTGGAGGAAAGTCAACTTCCTGAAAAGGTGATCTTTATTTGCTTTGAAAAGGAAAACCTGGATATATACCGGCAAATACTGAATATGTAACATTCACGACATTACCCTTCACAAAAAAAGATATATCTGTATTTTCAAGGGTTTCATCGATTTTATTCCATTTATTAATCTGGAACTTCTATTTTTAGCTAATGAATTTCTTCATATGAAAAAGTGGGTTATTCTAGTTATATTTATTCTCTCTGCCCCATTTTTTTGCCTTTCTCAGGAACAAAAGAAGAAAATTCAAGCTATCCAGGTAAGTTCTCCTCCAAAGATTGATGGAATTTTGAATGAAAAGGAGTGGCAGGAAGCACCACCGGCTACTGATTTCATTCAGCGTATTCCCTATAACGGACAACCGTCGATGTACCGAACGGAAGTTCGCTTTTTATATGACAATACGGGTCTTTATGTCGGAGCAATGATGTACGACCCTCATCCCGACAGCATCTCGACGCAGATGGGACTCAGAGACGTACAGATCCTGAATGCCGACTATTTTTTACTTCTATTGAGTCCTTTCAATGATGGAATCAATGCTTTTTGTTTTCAGGTTTATTCTTCCGATATACAAGGAGATTTTAAACTACCGTCAACCCTTTCTACCGGAGAGGATGATTACACCTGGGATGCAGTATGGATAAGCAAAGCACGGAAAAACGAACAGGGGTGGGTTGTGGAAATGAAAATTCCGTATTCTGCCATCCGTTTTCCGAAATTACCGGTACAGGATTGGACTATGAATATCCAGCGTGATATTCACAGATACAGAGAAGTCAGTACCTGGAATCTTATCGATTCAAAGGTCAGCGGATATGTTAACCAATGTGGGATTTTGGAAGGATTTCACGATTTAAAACCTCCTTTGCGATTGTCGCTGACACCCTATGTTTCAGGCTATATGGAGAAAAATCCAGAAAATCCGGAATGGAAATTTCCTTACAATTTCGGAGCCGATCTGAAGTTGGGTCTCGACCAGAGTTTTACGCTTGACATGACCCTGATCCCCGATTTCGGACAGGTACCTTATGATGACAAAGTATACAACCTGACACCCTATGAGATCAGGTACGATGAGAAACGGCAATTCTTCACTGAAGGAACAGAGTTGTTCAACAAAGCGGGGATTTTTTATTCAAGGCGAATCGGGGGAACCCCTAAAGAATATTCCACCGTTTCGGATTCCCTCCGGACAAATGAAAAGATAAAGGAAAATCCTTTAAATACGAGGCTGATCAATGCCACCAAAATATCCGGTCGCACCGACAAAGGGCTTGGAATCGGATTCTTCAATGCAATGTCATCCAATACCTGGGCGACCATTGAAGATACCATAACCGGGAAAACCCGGAAATTCATGACACAGGGATTCACAAACTACAACATGTTTGTGCTTGACCAGGCGCTAAAGTATAATTCGTATATCGATTTTGACAATACCAATTATTACATAACAGGAAAAGGTTATTGCGCCAATGTAACCGGAACTGTATTCCGGTTTGCCAACCGGAAAAACACATATGCTTTTTCCGGTAATGCATTTGTCAGTCAGAAATATTACAGCCATACCTCACCCGACGTGGGCTATCACTATAATGTGGGTTACGGCAAGATCAGCGGAAATTTTCTTTTTCATGTGAATCAATGGCTGGAAACCGATAATTATGACCCAAATGACATGGGTTATAATGAAAGAAACAATATTTTCAGCAATGAAGTCTATTTTCAGTACAATATATACAAGCCATTTGGTAAATTCCTAAGCTGGTACAACTATTACGATTTTCAGTATAACACACTATATGACGATCTGAAATATACATCCTTCTATACAGGATATGAAACTCATCTCACGACGATGAAACATCTGGATTTCGGATTAACATCGGATGTTCTGCCTGTCCCCTATCATGATTATTTTGAGCCCAGAGTCAGTGGTCATATGTATATACAACCGGCATTATTCCGGAACCGTTTCTGGATCTCCACCGATTATAGAAAGCCATTGGCTTGGGATGCCTGGTTTAGCCAGGAACACCGTTCAGGAAAGAAAGCAGATGAATATCTCCTGGGAATCAGTCCGCGTGTCAGAATCAGCGACAGGTTCCTGGTTGTTTTTTCTGCAACTTATGATTATTACCTGAATAATACCGGATATGTTCTGGATTCCGTCAACACCGGCAACCAAACCGTAATTCTGTTTGGAAGAAGAGATCTGCAGACCATCACCAATGTGTTAACTGTCAACTATATGGTCGCACCTATGATGAGCCTGGATTTACGGTTACGCCATTACTGGATCACGGCTGATTACAAAGAATTCTACCGGCTGGATAATGATGGTAGACTTGCAGTATCCCCATATTCAGGAAACCAGGACATAAATTATAACCTGTTCAATCTGGATCTCTCTTATACTTGGAATTTCGCTCCCGGGAGCCAGCTGAGTGTTGTCTGGAAAAATTCCGTAACCCATCAGACGGATATTGTCGAACGCAATTATTTTACGGATTTCAGGAATACGCTTGATTTTCCTGCGTCCAACAGCCTTTCGGTCCGTGTACTTTACTATCTGGATGCAAATTATCTGAAGACAAGAGGAACCGGCCAGGAAAGAAAAGAGAAAAGTTAGACCTGACAGCCTAATCCTGAAGCTTAAATTTGTACCTTGCTGCCCTGAAAGCAATATGCTGTTCGATCCGCATAAGGAATGCATATCCCTTTTATTTTATCTTTACATGGTTAATGAAGCAAATTTTCAGCCTTTATGGATTATTCAACCCAATATACATATCTGAAAAAAGCCTTTTCTTCGGGGGAACCAAGGAATGACCTTGGAAACGAGGAAATACTGAAATTTGAATTCAATTCGGATTCTTACCCGATCCTTCCAGGAGTAGACCATTACCATTGTGTTCATCATAGTCTGGATATTGACATCGACAATACTTTCTTCAACGATATCGGCTCTATTGAAGAACCCATCCATGTTCTGGATATCAAGGTCGAAGAAAACCGGAAATTCGAATATTTCATTTTGAAACCCAAAGACGGGAAAAAAATTAAAAACATTACTTTTCTTGTCCATGGCTTTAATGAAAAAAACTGGGATAAGTACCTGCCATGGGGACAGGCAATCTGCGAAAGGACTCATAATGCTATCATTTTCTTCCCCATTGCCTTTCATATGCAACGTGCTCCTTTACAATGGAGTGACAAGAGGAAAATGTTTGAACTGAGTGAAAAAAGAAAAGCCAAATACCCGGAAATCATTCACTCAACCCTTTCCAATGCAGCAATAAGCATGCGTCTGCATTATATGCCACAAAGGTTTATCTGGTCAGGACTGCAAACGTACTACGATTTTATTCAGTTCCTGGAACAATGTAAATCCGGCAAACACGAAATGATTGATCCTGATTTCAAGTTCAATATTTTTGCGTATTCAATTGGTGG
>JAUZOW010000070.1 GCA_030706225.1 Bacteroidota bacterium
ATTTACTCTGATCAGGAATAATTTAAAATGTGTCGATCTTAAAGGCGATCAGGCTTATAATATCAGAATGGAAGGACGGAACTTCTACAGAGACACTCTGGTTATGGTTCTTACCTGTGATCAGAAAGATTTTGTGATCCTGCAATGATGGACTCCTCTCCCCTAGTACTGAATCACTTTTGCTCCCGAATTTGCAATGTTATGACATCTGATTTTTAACATCTTTGCCTCGCTTTCCAGCTTTTTTGCTTTCCATTTCGGTACCGAGGGATCAATAATGACCTCGGTTGACAGGAAATGCTTTAACAACTCTGAAAGTCGAATGTCAGGATTTTCTGTTAAAATAAGATA
Source organism: Bacteroidota bacterium (assembly GCA_030706225.1). GTDB lineage: Bacteria > Bacteroidota > Bacteroidia > Bacteroidales > FEN-979 > JAUZOW01. The sequence goes on from JAUZOW010000070.1 coordinate 352, forward strand.
ATCCACAATGACTGCTTTTCCCGGTTTCCTGGGTAATCTTCCTGAAACTATGGCAAAACGTTTCCTCCCGGCCTGAACAAAACAACCTCTTCTGAATAAACAGAATCTCCATTGAAATGATTTTCCTTCCCGACCTGATGGATTCAGATGCATGGACAATTTTTTTGTTATGCCGGCATTTAACCGGTTCCTCTCCAGCGATTCTGTCAGCGATGGATCTATTGCTTTGGATCCCCAGTCCATATAAATGCTTTCTCCGTGATATTGAACTTCCATTGCAGAACTCCGGCCTAAATGGTAAATGACAACTCCTTTCTCTTTTAATCTTGAATATTTATCCGCGGTACATAAAGTCAATAAACAAGCAGTACTGAACAGACAAGCAAAAAGCCATGGTTTTCTTTTCGTCATCAGAAAGACGATGAACCAAATAACAATCATATAAATTAAAAGAGTTTCCGGAAGGGAAATCGTGATCCCCCGGCTTACGGATCCGGGAATTCCTTCAATGAAATGAATGGAAAAATTCAGCAATTTCACCAAAAAAATCAAACATTTTGCCAATATAACAGAAACAACAGGTACCGAGCCCAGGAAAAGAAGAAGTATCCCCATATAAATGATCAGACTGGATAAGGGAACCACCACAAGGTTTGTGATCATGAATAAATTGGGAAATTGATGAAAATAAAAAAATCCCAATGGAAATGTCGCCAACTGGGCGGAAATGGATACTGCCAGCAAAGCCCAGACTTTATCAAGTAAATAATTACTGGTAACATAAAGGTCATAAACCGGTTTATTGATTAATACAATTCCGGCAACAGCAAGATAAGAAAGTTGAAATCCCGCATCAAAAATCAGAAATGGATTCCAGGCAAGCAATGAAACGGCTGAAGCTGCCAGAATGTTCAGTATTTCAGGTTCTCTCTTTAGCGATTGGCCCAGTACAACCATGCTCAGCATAGCCGAAGCTCTTAATACTGCCGGTGAAAGCCCTGTAATGAAAGCATAAAACCAGATCATCAGGATGATCAGCGGAGCTTTTACAATGGATCCCCATGATTTCCTGGCAAGAGGTGAAAACATCTTATCCAGCACAAGAAAAATAATTCCTACGTGCATACCGGAAACCGAAAGAATATGCATTGCGCCGGTTGCTGAATATTCTTTCAGCGTCTGCTGGTCAATTTCATCTACAAAGCCAAGAAGCAATGCCGAAGCAACGGCAAACTCCCTACCGGTCATTCCATTTGATCGGAAAATGCCCAAAAGTTTATCCCTTGTCTTCATGGCTCCCCGGAAAAGTGGATTCCCCTTTTCTGCAGGCAACATTATCCAATGAGGTCCGGAAATATACCCCCTGAGAAAAATATTCCGTAAAGCCAGATACTTTCTGTAATCAAAATCACCTGGATTTCTGGCTTTATCCGGCTGTCCAAGCTTTCCCCGGAACAGGATCCGCTTACCGTAATAAAGATCTTTTGCATGGAGGTCTTTGTAAACGTATAAAAGAGCTTTACGCCCGACTAAAAACCATTGGTCATCTGATTTTACTGCTTTAATATCGACAATGATCTTGACGGATCTTGCTTTCTGGACAGGAGGCTCTGAAATATCCGCGATATAGTACCTGTCAGCATTACCGAGTTGTGTAATCATTTCGTTATCCGAAGTATCCAAAGACAGCAGACTGATGATTGCAAAAAAAAATCCGAGGAACACCATAAGCAATAAGCCCGGGATCCATCTGTATCTGTATGAAAAAAATTTCCCGGAATAGCGAACTATGAGGAAGGAAAACAATAGAATAAACAGGATCAGGGTGAACGGCAGATGAATAAAGGGGACGAAATATCCTGTCAGGATCCCTGAAAAAGAAGGGATAATAAGTCGAAGAAATGGAAAATTTTTCCAGGATTTCATAAGTCACCAATAGAGATTTCCTGATTATTAATCAGAAAAATCGCGAAAGGTGACCGGTCAGGGATTACAATATTTATTCAGAAACGTTTCTGCCTTTTGGGATCCCAGGCGGACAGCGGTTTCCCAATCCTGGCATGCGGTGCGGGTATCCCCCAGATACTGACAGGCAACACCCCGGTTGGTATAGGCTTCGGCATTATTTGGATTTATCTCTATCACCCGGTTGTAATCCTCTTTTGCCACATTGTAATTCTTCAGATACATATTGGCAAGAGCGCGGTTCATATATGTTTCTTCATTCACGGGATTCTTACGGACAGATACTGTAAAATCGATGATTGCATCTTCAAAAAGACCGGAAGCCGCTTTGGCAGCTCCCCTGCTTGAATAATAATCTGCAGAGGTCGTATCCAGGCGAATTGCCTGATTAAAGTCAGCAATAGCGCCTGGAAAATCATTTTTATTAAATCGTGCCAATCCCCGGTTATAATATGCCGGAGCATATTCAGGACGGTATTGAAGAGCTCTTGAAAAGTCCATTTCTGCCTTGATATTATCTCCGAGATCATATAAAGCCAGCCCTCTGTTCATATATGCATCCGTAAAATCCGGTTTCAAGCTGACAGCTTTTGTATAATCGGCAATGGCGCCCGGATGATCATTGAGATAATCTTTTGCAACCCCTCTGTTATAATATGGATCCGGGTAATATGGTTTTCTATCGATCACATGATCAAAATCAAGTATGGCTGAATGGTAATCCTTCAGTTCGCTTTTCACCAGCCCTCGGTTATACCAGGGTTCGATGGCAGTGGAATCCAGCGCAATAGCTGAATCAAGGGAAATGATAGCAGCTTTATAATCGCCCAGCCTGGCTTTCATTATACCATCGGAAATCAGATTTTTAACTGACGACTGGGCAAAAAAGCTTGCCGGGAAAAAAAGGAAGATTGAGAAAAGAAGGATATACTTCATTATGCCATACTTTGACATTATTTGCAGAACTTCATGATGAGGTCTCTTGAGCTCTGCAATCCAAGGCTATATGCTTTATTCCAGTCATCACACGCGCCTTTCTGGTCACCCATTTTATATTTCACCTTGCCTCTGTTGTCATAAGCATCGGAATAGCTTCCGTTGAGCGCAATTGCACGGTTCAGGTCAGTTAAGGCGCTCTGATAATCTCCCAGTGTCATTCTGGCAGCTCCCCGGTTGTTCAAGGCGGTTGCATTATCAGGATTCCGCTTCAATGCTTCTGAATAATCGGATACAGCTCCCTTAAGATCGTTCAGGTAATGACGCATCATTCCGCGGTTGGTATATACATTTGGATAATTTATATCCAGCTGGGCAACTTCATTGTAATCCTTCAAGGCACCTTCATAATCTTTCCGCATGAATTTCAATCCGGCCATATAATTGTATGCCATCGCAGTTTTTTTATCTTTTTCAAGGAATTTTGCCAGGTCTTTTTCTGCATCTGAAAAATTCTTCATTTCAAATTCACAAATACCTTTTGAAAAGTAAGCGTTATTAAGGTCTGATTTCAGCTTCAGAGCTTCATTAAAATCATTCAAGGCATTATTATAGTCCTGAAGTTGAAGATAACAAAAACCTCTTTTGGAATAGGTATAAGCATTTTTTACCAGATTAAGCGATTGGGTAAAATCTCCGATAGCGCCATTAACATCTTTGTTTTTAGCTTTTTGAATAGCTGATAAATAATATTTTTCAGCTTGTTGTGATTTAGGATCCTTTTGTGATTTGAACGGAGAGGAGGAAGAATTAATAGCATTGGAAGAAAATGCATTGAGCATTTTTTGGTTCGGATTATTCCCATTATTGTTTACAGGATATACATTTACAACCTGATGAGGCGCATTAGGGTTCGGAACTATTTTCTGACCATTGGCTCCGTAAACGGGTTGCTGAACATTATTTACTGCACCGGAATTACTTTGTTGTTGTCCGGCAGGTGCGGGTTGTGAAACTGTGTTTTGTGATGTAGCAGCTGTCTTTCCTGATTGTGTGGAACTCTTTTTATCCGATGATGCATTGCTGCATGAAAAAAATACAATAGCCAGGACAAGAATTAATAATACGTTTTTCATATACATCGTGATCTTGTTTAACATATTTAAATTACATTTCAGGTTCTTATTGAAGGTACTGGATGATCTTCCGGGCTGCTTTTTCAGAAGCTCCCTGCCGGCCAAGCTTATCGACCAGCATTTCATAGTCAGAAAGCATACGGTTCCGGTTTTGATTATTTTCCACCAGTTTTCTCAGTTCTGATTCCAGATTTTTTTCATTAAAATCCTTTTGAATTAATTCCTTTACAATCTGTTTATTCATAATCAGATTGACCAAAGAAATAAAGTTCACCTTTATCAGCTTCCGGGCAATCAGATAAGAAAATACATTTCCTTTATAGCAGACAACTTGTGGAACTTTCATGAGAGCCGTTTCAAGAGTCGCGGTCCCTGAAGTCACCAAAGCAGCTTCCGAATGCTTCAGAAGTGGATAAGTCTTCCTGAAAACGAACCTGACCGGTAAAGATTGTACCATAGAGGAATAAAATTCAGGATCAACAGAAGGTGCAGCGGCGATGACAAACTGATAGCCAGGAAATCTGGGAACCATTTTAAGCATGGTATTTAACATGGCTTTGATCTCCTGTTTCCTGCTCCCCGGAAGCAAAGCAATCATTGGTTTATCATCAAGATGGTTTTCACTGAGAAAAGTCTGCCTGTCCTCCAGGTTTTCTACCATAGGCTTGATACAATCAAGCAAAGGGTGACCTACAAAATCGACATGAAAAGAATATTTTTCATAAAATTCTTTTTCAAAAGGGAGAATGACAAACATCCTGTCGACATTTTTCTTAACACTTTTGATGCGGGAAGTATGCCAAGCCCAAATCTGCGGAGAAATATAATAAAAGACCTTTATTCCTGCTTTATGGGCAAAACGGGCAATCCGGAGGTTAAATCCGGGATAGTCAACAAGAATAAGGACATCCGGTGCAAAGGCAAGAATATCCTCTTTGCAAAACCGGATATTCGACAAGATTGTGCTGAGATGTAAAGCCACTTCAAAAAAGCCCATAAAATCCAAATCGCGATAATGGCGTGCCAGTTCACATCCCTGAGATGCCATTAAATCACCTCCCCAACCCCGGAATTTAGCAGAAGGATCCTGGACTTTCAGCTCTCTGAGTAAATTTGATGCATGCAGATCTCCTGATGCTTCTCCTGCAATAATGTAGTATTTCATCGGAATGCTATGGTTATTGCAATGATCATTATAACAGTCGTCAGTAAAATGGCCCTGCCTGTTTTTCCGCATTTAATACTGATAAAATAATAGCGGAACGGAATGATGTTCAATGCAGTACAAAGAAACATCAGTTTAGGGGTATTTAAATAGACCGGAGGATGGGAAAGAGCACCGGTCAGATAATCCAGACCAAATAAAATCCAGAAAAGGGCGAGAGGAACTACCAGGCCCACCAGAGCGCCCAACCCGTATGAATCCTTCTTAAGCATCGGTATCCATGTATTTCAATTGTGGAATGGCTTCATAAGCGGTCATATCGGTATGCACAGGAACTACGGATACATAATTGTTTTCCAGTAAATATTCATCCGTATGATGTCCGTCGCCAATCTTTACAAAAATCCCTTTCAGCCAATAATAGTCTCTGCCGTGAGGATCCGTACGTTCATCAAAATCTTCCTGCCAGGTTCCGCCTGCCTGCTGGCAAACACGGATTCCCCGGATCTCTTTGGAAGATACATTGGGGATGTTGACATTGAGGCATACTCCAAAGGGAAGCCCGTTCTTCAGAACCTGTTCCGTTATTTTCCGAATACATGGAAGAGACGGTTTGAAATCAGCATGCATTGAATAATCCAGAAGGGAAAATCCGATGGAAGGAATTTCTGCCATACATCCTTCAATAACAGCGGCCATCGTACCCGAATAAATAATATTTACAGAAGCATTGGATCCGTGATTGATCCCGGACACGATCAGATCGGGATGACAATGCATGACTGCTTTGATACCCAGCTTGACACAATCTGTCGGCGTGCCGTTACAACTGTATTCTTCATAATCCTCCAGTTGAACAACTTTTTCAAGCCGGAGAGGAACATTAATGGTTATGGAATGAGAAGCACCCGATTGAGGACGGTCAGGCGCTACCACAATTACTTTTCCCAAAGAACGCATTACTTCGATCAATGCCCGGATCCCGGGAGCCCGGATTCCATCATCATTAGTTACCAGAATAAGAGGTTTTTTTTCCATAATACAATTTACAGGCATCTCAGAATACCAATGCAAAATTACGAATAATAACGGAGCAGAAAATGATTGTGAAATAAGGAAATTATCAGAACTTCAGCAACTCTTCATAGAGTTCCTTAACCGGTAATCCCATAATATTAAAAAAGGAACCTTCGATTTTTTCAATCCCGATATAGCCAATCCATTCCTGGATACCATATCCTCCAGCTTTATCAAACGGCTGGAAATTCTCAATATAATACTCGATCTCTTCCATCGAAAGGGTCTTGAAAAACACAGAAGATTTCACGGTAAAGGACTTTTCTTTATTGCGGGATCTAAGGCATACCGAGGTATATACATCGTGCTTCCTTCCGGAAAGCATTTTCAGCATTTTCACGGCATCACTATATGTTCCGGGTTTCCCTAATATTTTGCCATCAATCGTAACAATCGTATCGGCTGAGATGATGACTGACTTTGAAGGAATCCGTGAAACATCAAAACTGTCAGCCTTTTTCTTTGCAAGATAATTTGCTACTTCTTCCGGAGGAAGTCCTTCCGGGTATGTTTCATCGACATTGGTCGTCAGTATTTCAAATTCAAGCCCCAGTTCTTTCAACAGGTACTGGCGTCGCGGCGACCGTGAGGCCAGGATCAGGGTAAGGTCTTGGAATCTTCGGTTGATCATACGCGCGGATTAAAGGGTTTAAAATGACAGCAGTTGCATGGATAACACTCCGGTTACCATGATCATCTTGCAAATATTACTTAAAAAATGATAATCCTCAGCACTTTTTGTAAAAAAAACTTTTACAGACAAATAAATAAGTGGCAGAACTACCGTCACTAAAAGAAATCCAAAAACACTCCAATGCCCCATCCGCCCCAGAATCAGAAGTGAAAAAGCCATCAGGGCAAGGGTAAGCAGAATCAATGCAAAAACAATCAGTGTAGTACGTTTTTGCCCAAGCGCCATTGGAATTGTCAGCCTCCTGCTGCGAAGATCTCCTTCTTTATCTTCCATATCCTTAATGATCTCCCGGAAGAAAGTGATCAGAAAAGCAAAGACTGCATATCCGGTAAATATCCTGTTGACCGTTTTTAAATCCGGAAGAACTGCAGAAAATTGTTCCGGTGTCAAACGAAGTTGAAGGAATTCAAAATACCATACAACAAAAACAACCATCGCTGTAAGAAAAGCCACAATAATATTTCCAAGTGCAGGTATTTCCTTATATTTCAAAGAATATAGCCACAACAAGCCGGCAATGAAAGGGAAAAGCAATCCTACAGGCAGCGATCTGAGAATAATTGAAAGAACAGCTCCGGCAAGTATACCCAATATGTTGAAAACGTAATAAAATAAAAAAACAGACCGTTCCGAAAAAAACTTTTCCAGAACATTTTTTCCGGGATGATTCACACTATCGATATCAACATCCCGGAAATCGTTAATAATATATCCCCCTGCCGCTATAAAAACCGTTGCTGTCACCAATAGCATAAAAGGAACATTTCCGGTAAGCCATGAAGGATGATCCGCAAATAAAAAGGGTTTAATAACAGCATACATCAGAAGATACTGAGTAAGAATAATGATCAGCAGATCTGGCCAGCGGATCAGTCTGAACAATGCACCTGTGGATTTCAGTAATCCGGGATTTTCTTTTTCCATAATTCTACCAGTGATAAGCGTCGTCGTTCATCCATTTGCCCTGTACCTTCATGACCTGCTCTATAACATCTCTGACACAACCTTTACCTCCATTGGCGTGAGAAATGTACTTTGATACTGACCGGATCTCTTCGGCAGCATCCGCGGGACAGGAAGGAAGCCCTGCGGCAAGCATGATTTCATAATCGGGAATGTCATCCCCCATAAAAAGGACATGTTTCGAATCCAAAGAATTTTTTTTCAGATAATCATGAAAAACCTTGATCTTATTATCGATTCCAAGAAAGATATCTGTTATCTGAAGAGCTTTCAGCCGATGTAACATGCAATCAGCCCTGGCTCCCGAAATAACTGCTACCCGGTATCCTTTTTTAATTGCAAGCTGAAGAGCATATCCGTCACGTACATTCGTCGTACGGTAGGCTTCCCCGTCATCCAGGGTAATTATTCTTCCATCCGTAAGGACTCCGTCGTAATCAAAAATAAATGTATTAATGCTGTTCAGCAATTCTTTATAGCTTGTCATTTAATATTTTACGATTGATAATATTTTCTGAAATCTGTAAATAAATTTTTTTTAAATCCGGAAGATCCTTCAACATTTCAAGATGCGTTTCCATTACATTTCTGTCTTCACGGATAGCAGGGCCTGTCTGGAACGAAAACACACCACTGCGACAGGCGTTGCGTGCTGTCTGCCGTATCAATGGAAATAGAATCTCATATGAAACACCCTTTTTCTTCAACATCTCTTCGGATGTCGAATAAAGGTAATTCGAAAAATTATTGGCAAGTACAGCTGAAAGATGAATATACCGGCGTTGCTCAAGATTAACGGAATGAACACGTTCTGATAACTTTCCTGCAAATTCAAGTAATTGCCTTTCGGTATCCGGATCGCTGCCCTCCACACAAAGAGGGATTCCCAGAAAACGCCGGGGATGAGCCCGGTTAAAAGTCTGAACGGGATAAACGACTCCATAATGAGAAGCAATGCCTTTCAATATCCTGCTATCTATTGTCCCTGAAATAATCAGCGCGGTCCGGATCCCGAAGTTTAAACCTTTAATAACAACAGGCAGTGCATTATCGCTTACTGAAAATATGTAAAGATCAGCATCCGGTGATATTTTTGCCGGATCGCTGCAATACTCGGCTCCTGTCTTCAAAGCCAGCTTCTTTCCGGAAACTTCAGAACGATTACAGATCTGGATCAATTGAAAGCCATTTCTCACTAATTCAGGTCCCAGGCTGAAGGCAACATTGCCTGCCCCGATAAGTACAATCTTCCGAAACTGTGAAAAATCCACCCCTTTTGAATTTCAGCGAAAATACAAATTTATGGCAATACGCTTCCATTTTTTCCGTATTATTGTCACTTGTAAAACTATCCATATGAAAAAAACAGTGCTGGTCCTGGCTATTGTTATGACAATGGCTTTCTCTGACGGATATTCGCAGAACCGGACTATTCAGTTTATTGACAAACCCTGGGCAGAATTGCTGGCACAGGCAAAAAAGGAAAACAAACTCATCTTCATGGATGGGTATGCATCCTGGTGTGGACCTTGTAAGTGGATGTCAGCTAATATGTTCACAAATGATTCCATTGCAGATTTTTATAATAAATCATTTATCTGTGCTCATTTTGATATGGAAAAGGGAGAGGGGGTTGATTTGAGAAAAACATACAAAGTCAGGGCCTATCCTTCTTTACTGTTTATCAACAGCGACGGGGAAATGGTCCATGAACAGGTCGGTGCACCTCAAAAAGTTCAGAATTATATTGATCTGGGATTAACTGCTTTAAATCCTGAAGAATGCCTTGCTGCTTACAACAGGAAATACAACAGTGGTAATTATTCTCCGGAATTTATCGCTAAATATATTCCCAAGCTGGCCAGTGCTTATATTCCTTTTGATGATATCCTGAAAAAATATTTCGCAACCCAATCGGATAAGGATATGTTCAGCCGAAATAACTGGAATATAATTTTTTTGGGTGTTAATGATTATGCATCACCTCAGTTTGATTTCCTTCTTAAGCATCAGAAAGAGTATTCAAATCTCTATACAAAAGATTCCGTGTCACAAAAGATCGGAGATGTGTATCTAAATGCATTGATGACTGAATCCCGCCGGGCAAGATCCGACAGTGGGTATAATGCTTTACGTAAAACTGTTTTGGAATCAGGTTATAAAGATGCAGAAAAAACCGTCTTTTATGCAGATCTTTTATTTTATCAAACCCGTGGAAATAGAGAAAAATTTCTGGAGCTTGCCTGCAAGGATCTTGATAAATATTATCATGACGATTACAATATGCTGAATAATATCGCCTGGTCGGTATACAGCATAGCCAAAGATCCGAAGGATATTGAAAAGGCTCTTTCCTGGGTAAAAAGATCCATTGAAATCAAGAGTGAACCTTTCAATAACGACACTTATGCCGCTCTTCTTTTCAAACAGGGAAAGAAAGAGGAAGCCATCAAGTACGAACGCATCGCTATCGATCTGGCAAAGGCACAGAAGATTTCTTCCACTGAATACGAAGATGCATTGAAAAAGATGGAAGCAAAGAATTAATAAGCGATTTCAGATCTTATGATATAAAAAAAGCCGCCCAAAAGGCGGCTTTTTATTTTGTTAATCCTGATTATGCCTGGGCAGTAGGTCCACCACCCAACGTATAAGGAATTTCTCCTTCAGAATCCCGGATTTCTCCATGTATGCTTTCGTACTTTGAAATGTTATCCTTTAATGCTTTCAGCAATCTTTTGGCATGCTGAGGAGTCAGAATGATCCGTGATTTAACCTTGGCTTTCGGCACTCCCGGCATCATCTTGATAAAGTCGATGACGAATTCGGAAGGGGAATGAGTTATGATGGCAAGATTGGAATAAATTCCTTCAGCCACTTCATCTGAAAGTTCCAGGTTTAACTGGTTGGGATTTGGGTTGTTTTGTTTTTCCTGCATAAAATTACTCCTCTTCTTTTGATGCCATTAATGATTCATATTCTTCCTTGCTACCCACGATCAGGTTTTCATAATCACGAAGCCCTGTACCTGCCGGAATAAGATGACCGACAATCACATTTTCTTTTAAACCGGAAAGATCATCCTGACGTGCATTGATAGCAGCCTGGGTAAGGACTTTCGTGGTTTCCTGGAAGGATGCAGCGGAAATCCAGCTCTTAGTCTGTAAGGATGCCCTTGTGATCCCCTGAAGGATCTGCCGGGCTGTTGCCGGTTGAGCGTCCCTTGCTTCAACAAGCTTCTTGTCTTTCCTCTTCAGCATGGAATTTTCATCCCTCAACTTACGGGCACTGATAATCTGGCCAGATTTCAGATTCGGGGAATCTCCAGGTTCAGCGACAACCTTTTTACCGTAAATCCAGTCATTTTCATCCTGGAAATCAATCTTATTAACCAGTTCGCCTTCAAGGAATTTGGAATCTCCCGGATCTTCCACTTCAACTTTTCTCATCATCTGGCGGACGATGACTTCGAAGTGTTTATCGTTGATCTTAACACCCTGAAGCCTGTATACTTCCTGGATTTCGTTGACAATGTATTCCTGAACCTTCATGGGTCCTTTGATGGCCAGAATATCACTGGGAGTCATAGCTCCTTCCGATAATGGCGTACCGGCTTTTACATAGTCATTTTCCTGAGCCAGAATCTGCTTGGAAGTCGGGATCAGATAATGCTTTTCTTCATTTGTTTTGGAAGTGATGATAACTTCACGGTTACCCCTCTTCAGTTTCTTTGCAAAAGAGACAACTCCGTCGATTTCAGAGACAACAGCAGGATCCGACGGGTTACGAGCTTCAAAAAGTTCAGTAACACGAGGCAAACCTCCCGTGATATCACCTGCTTTACCAATAGCTCTCGGGATTTTGACAAGGACTTCTCCTGCTTTGATTTTGGAACCATCTTCCACGACGATATGAGCTCCGACCGGGATGTCATAAGTCTTGATCACTTCACCGGTACTGTCTTTGATATTGATAGACGGGTTCTTTGCTTTCTGTCTGGATTCGATGACCACTTTATCGTGATATCCGGTCTGTTCATCCGATTCCACACGATAAGTAACACCTTCCAGAATATTATCGAACTGAATCTTACCTGCTACTTCAGAAAGGATGACAGCGTTGTATGGATCCCAGTCGCTGATCAGATCGCCTTTCTTCACTACGGCTCCATTCTGGAAATACAGATTGGCTCCGTAAGGAATATTAGCTGAAGTAAGAGCAATATGGGTATTTTGATCCATAATTCGCATTTCTGCGGAACGTCCGATAACAATCGTGAACTTTACTCCTTCGGGATTGGTATAATCTACTGAACGGAGTTCATCAATTTCCATAATCCCGTCATACTTGGCTTCAATGCGGGAAGTACTTGCAATATTGCCTCCGGCAACACCACCGACGTGGAATGTACGCAAGGTCAGCTGAGTACCCGGTTCACCGATTGACTGTGCAGCAATAACGCCGACAGCTTCTCCCCTTTCAACCATCCGGGCAGTTGCCAGGTTACGTCCGTAACACTTAGCGCAAACTCCCTTTTTGGATTCACAGGTCAGTACTGAACGGATTTCCACAGATTCCAGCGGTGAATTTTCAATCATTTCAGCAATTTCTTCAGTAATTTCATTTCCCGCTGCAATAATGAGTTCACCGGATTGAGGATGATAAATATCGTGCAATGCAACACGGCCCAGAATACGGTCAAACAGGGATTCCACAACTTCATCCTGTTTCCTTAAGGCGGAAATGGTCAAACCACGTAATGTTCCGCAATCTTCCTCTGAAATAATGACATCCTGTGCAACATCAACCAAACGACGGGTCAGATAACCAGCATCTGCAGTCTTCAGAGCAGTATCGGCAAGACCTTTACGAGCACCGTGAGTGGAAATAAAGTATTCCAGAACAGAAAGACCTTCGCGGAAATTTGACAAAATA
>JAUZOW010000071.1 GCA_030706225.1 Bacteroidota bacterium
GCTGGTGCCATCCGGAAGATGGTTGCCGGAGGAGACCTGGCTGACGGGAAACTGAAACATAAAGTTCAGGACGCTTATTCCATGCGTTCTACCCCACAGGTAATCGGTGCTGCGCATGATGCTATTGCATGGGCTCGCTCTCAGGTGGAAATTGAGCTGAATGGTGTCGGAGATAATCCGATTTTCTTCCCGGAAGATAATCTCCAGCTTTCCGGAGCCAACTTCCAGGGTTCACCCATTGCACTGCCAATGGATATGGCTGGTGCTGCAATTACCATGGTTTCAGTTCTTTCTGAACGACGGATGAACCGACTGAATAATCCGGCATTGAGTGTAGGATTACCCGCTTTCCTTTCCAAGGGGGCAGGGATGTTTTCAGGTCTTATGTTAAGCCAGTACACAGCGGATATGCAGATAGTTGAACAGCGGATTCTTTCTATGCCGGCTTCCATTCAATCGATTCCGGCTGCTGCCGATCAGGAAGACTTTGTCTCCATGGGTATGAATACCGCCATCAAGAATTTCCAGATCCTTGATAACGCATACGGAGTATTGGGGATCGAATTCATGGCTGCAGCACAGGCCCTGGATTTTCGTGATTTCAAATTCGGCAAGGGAACTCAGAAAGCCAAGGATACCATCCGGAAACATGTTGCATTCCTGGATATCGACAGACCTTTGTACAATGATCATAATACGATGAAAGAGCTTGTACGGAGTTGTGAAATCCTTAAAGAAGTTGAAAAAGAGATCGGGAACCTCGAATAAGATTTGTTTTTTGTAAAACTCATTATCTATGGATGAACCATCCCCTGAAATTCAGCCCAAAAATGGGCAGACACGTATCCGGCCTGTTCTTTTGACAATACTGTGCGTACTGACTTTGATCGGGAGTGGGTTCAACTTTGTTTCTTCTCTGATTATTGCCTCTTTCTACCCGACCTTTATTGTGTTGGCTGAAAGTGTTGCAAAATCGATGAATTTACCGGGCATGGACGTTCTTCTCAGCACAAGGCCCTCTTTTTATCTTGTTACTTCATTATTTTATCTGATGTCTGCGACAGGTGCCATACAGATGTGGAAACTGAAAAAAAACGGTTTCCACATCTACACCATCGCACAAATTCTGTTGATTATAGCCCCGATGTACTTTATGCGGCTTCCGATACCTAACGTTGCGGATCTGCTCATTTCGGGGACTTTCATTTTCATGTACAGTCTGAACCTGAAATATATGTCATGAAAGATACCCAGGACTCCATTCCTGAACCCCGGAAAATTCAGAGGCCGGTCATTCTGATTGCATTATGCCTCTTTTCGTGGGTTTTTTTCGCAGTCATCGCATTGTTGTTTCTTACTTCACTCTTCTTTTCAGGATGGATCACAAAGATCATTCATACGTACACACCTGAAAATTTCTCTCCCCATACAATCGTAGTTCTATTTTCCCTTGCCGGATTTCTCCTTCATGCTGTTGCATTTTCCGGAGTGATTCTGATGTGGAAAATGAAAATATCCGGCTTTATCATATTCGCTATCAGCGTTTTACTCATTGCTGTTTATCAGATGTTCCAGGGTCAGATATCATTGCCGGTTACACTTACCTATATCGTTTTGCTTTTGCTTTTCGGGCTCTTTTTTAAAAGGTTTTCCTGATTTTTTTTTGCATTTTCTTACGTAGAAAAGTAAGACAGATGTGATTTTTTTGAAAAATTTTTAAAAATTTGTGTACTTTTATTTTTGTTTTCAATAAAATTAATTATTAAAATTGCATCGGGGATTTAGGCTGGATATTCAATAAATATAAATATAAATCCTATGGATCAACATGATCAGGTGCTGTTCCGTATTTTGCTACTTTTTCCACTGATTATTAACCCTTTTACTAACAAAAATCAACAATTATGAGAAAATTTACAATGTTCCTGGCATTGCTGTTTTTTGCAGGATTGCAGGGAGTTTTTGCTCAAACGAGGGTCATAACCGGGGTAGTTACCTCGGCAGAGGATAAATCGCCCATTCCCGGAGTGACCATCGTTGTAAAAGGTACCACAATCGGTACTACGACGAACGTGGATGGCAAATATGTGCTATCGGTTCCGACCAAGTACGATATTCTGACATTTTCCTATGTCGGGATGAAGACCAAGGAAGTTAAACTGGGAGCTGCGAATACGGTGGATGTTGTTCTTGAATCTGATGTCATGAATATGGATGAAATCGTTGTCACTGCTATTGGTATTCCCCGTGAAACAAAAGCATTGAGCTATTCTGTCCAGGCTGTAAATTCCAATGATATTCAGCGTGCATCCCGCACTGATGTCATCAATGCATTACAAGGAAAAGTTTCGGACGTACAGATCGTTAGTTCTTCCGGAGTAGCCGGTGCTGCATCGTACATTCAGATCCGTGGGGTTCAATCCATCACAGGAAACAACCAGCCTTTGTGGGTTGTCGACGGTGTTCCTATTTCCGGTAGTGAAACCGGCGGTAGCGCCAGTAATACAGGTGCAGCTGCAGCCGTTGACGGGGTTGGTATTTCCAATCGTGCTGTCGATATCAACCCGGATGATATCGAGTCTATTAACGTTTTGAAAGGAGGAGCTGCTACTGCAATGTACGGTTTACGTGCTGCATCGGGCGCCATTATTATTACTACCAAAAAAGGTTCTGCTACGGTAGGGAAGAAAATTTCTGTCAATTACAATACGTACATACAGTTTGATAAAGTAAGCAAGCTTCCGGCTCTTCAAAACCAATACGGACAAGGTTCTAATGGAAACTGGATTTCAGGAAATAAATTTGCCTGGGGTCCCAAACTGGATACCTGCTCCTATGATAAAACCGATTTTGAAAACTACAAGTGGAAAGACTTTGATACTGAAGGTAAAATCGTCAGCTATTACGACAAAAACTCTAACGGCGAGCTTGTCAAGACATACAACCCATACGATTTCTTCCAGACCGGCCTCACCACTAACAATTCTCTTTCACTGACCGGTGGAAGTGATGTCTCCAACTTCTATTTCAGTTTTTCGGATAACCAGTCGAAAGGGATCATCCCGAATAATAAATTCCGCAGGAATACCTTTAAATTATCCGGTGAATCAAAACTTTCCGACCAGTGGAAAATATCCGGATCAGCCAACTACATCATTACAACAGGTAAGAGAATTCAACAGGGTTCCAATACTTCCGGTTTGATGCTGGGATTACTCAGAACTCCCTGTACATTCAATAACGCAGGAGGATACCAGTTCCCGAGCAATTATCAATTCCCGGATGGAACCTATCTGATGGACTGGCAGAACTTTGCACTTACCGGAGATGAAACAGCAACCGGTTATTCCGGAAACCAGAGAGGTTACCGCCACGGTCTGTATTATGATAACCCATATTGGACTGTCAACAACAATATATTCAAAGACTATGTTAATCGTCTGATCGGGTCAGCTCAGGTTGATTATTTAACCAACAAATGGTTGACCTTTACGTATCGTCTGGGTGTGGATTGGTACGGACGTAGATATACAGATGATCTTGCCATCGGTTCCGGTGCACAGCCACAGGGATGGGCCAAAAGAGGAGAAGAAACCAGCAAGAATTTCAACTCTGATCTTCTCATGACCATTGACAGAGATTTTGCAAAAGATTTCAATTTGCATTTAGTTGTTGGTCATAATATGACCCAACAGTATTTCACCGGCCTTTACACACAGGCTAACGGTCTGGTAATTCCGGATTATTACAACCTGAACAATACGACCAACACCAGCTCTTCTGAATCAACTACTGAATTAAGAAGAGCAGCTATTTACGGTGATCTGACCCTTGCATGGAAAAGTATGTTGTATCTGAGTCTGACCGGCAGAAACGATTGGACCACTACCCTTTATCAAGGGAAAAATTCATTTTTCTATCCTTCTGTTGGTATGGGCTGGATCTTTACCCAACTTCCTGGTCTGAAGGATAACAAGATCCTTCCTTACGGGAAAGTGCGCGTATCCTATGCCGTTGTTGCAAAGGATGTTTCTCCTTACAATACAATGACTTATTATACAACTCCTTCCGTTTTGGATGGATGGACCGATGGTCTTACATGGCCGTATAACGGAACAAACGGTTACTTATTTAGCAGCACTTTGGGTAACAAAAATCTGAAACCGGAAAAAACCAAATCCATTGAACTCGGTCTTGACCTGAAATTCATCCAGAACCGGGTTGGCGTTTCTTATACCTATTTCAACAATAAAGGCGAAGACCTGATTCTTCCGGTTCCTATTGCCGCATCTACCGGATACACCAGCGCTTATATGAATGCCGGTTCCATTCGTACCCAGGGACATGAAATCACCCTGGATCTTGTTCCGATCAAATCGAAGAACTGGGAATGGGACGTCACCGCTAACTTCTCCAAAATCACAAATAAAGTTCTTTCATTGGCTGGTGGCGTTAATCGGTTGTTCCTTGGCGGATTTACCGGATCTGAAGTTGATGCTGTCGTTGGCCAGCCTTATCGTACAATATACGGATACGATTGGGTTCGCGATGACAAAGGTAATGTCATGATCGGTGATGATGGCTACCCCATTATGTCGGAAAACATGACCGCACTGGGTAATGTTGATCCGAAATGGACCCTGGGCATCGGAAGTACCCTTCGTTGGAAAGATCTTAGCCTGTATTTCCTCTTTGATATCAAACACGGTGGTAAAATGTGGGACGGAACCCGCGGAGCCATGGATTATTTCGGAACTTCTGCAGGAACACTTAACCGTGGAGAAAAAGTTCTGTTTGAAGGTATCGTTCAATCTACCGGAAAAGCAAACACTCAGGAAGTTGAGTTAACCCAGGATTGGTATCAGGGAGTGGGAAGCGGCTTTGTCGGCTGTACTCAACCTTATATCGAAGATGCTGGATGGGTCAGACTGAGAACCGTCACCCTGTCTTATAGCCTTTCAAACCTGGTTAAGAAATCATTTATCCGTCAGTTGACCGTTTATTTCACCGGTACCAACTTATGGCTGTATACTCATTACAAAGGAGTGGATCCTGAAACGAACCTTCTGGGTTCCGATAACGCCCAGGGTATTGACTATTTCAATATGCCGGGAACCAAGAGTTATACAATCGGTCTGAATTTAGCTTTCTGATCCTGACGATAGATTCATTTAAATCCTAAAATAGAAAAGCTTATGAAAAATATAAAATTCAAATTTATCGGGGTATTGATTCTTGCGGTTCTGGTTCTGGGATCCTGCAAAAAATGGATCGATACCGGGATTAATGTAAACCCGGATGCCCCAACTGATGTCCCTATGAGCTCACTGCTCCCGGCCATCCAAGCCAATATGGCTTACAATCTTCAGGGTGGAAACGATTTAACCCGTGTTACCTCCATCTGGATGCAATATTTTCAGGGTGTCGGCCGTCAATCACAAGGTGAAGCCAATTATATCTGGCATGACGGAGACGTAGATAACCTCTGGAATACCACCTATGCCACTGTTATGAACGACCTCGTCATTCTGACAAATAAAGCAGTGACTTCCAACAATAAAACTTTCATGGGAATTTCTGACGTACTCATGGCTTTATCGCTGGGACCTATCACCGATGTTTTTGGCGATATCCCGTATACAGAAGCTTTCCAGGGAATGTCAAATCTCAATCCTGCTTTTAACAGCCAGCAGGAAATTTATGACACCATTATATCACGACTGAATCATGCCATTGTCTGTCTTTCTGATCCGAAAGCAGTGATTATTCACGGTGATATCATGTATGGCGGAGATCCTTCATTATGGCTGAAAGCTGCTTATGGATTGAAAGCACGTTACATTTTGCACACATGTAAAGTAAATACCAATGCTTATACTGACGCATTAGCAGCTGTAAAACAATCTCTTACTGATGTAAGTGAAGATCTGAGCTTCCAGTTTTACGATGGTTCCGGTTATCAGAATCCTTTCTATCAATTTATGATCCAGAGAGGTGGTGATATGACCATGCATAAAACTTTCACAGATATGCTGATTCTACGTGTCGATCCGAGATTACATGTTTTTGTATCTCCTGTTGACACCATCTGGGATGGAGCTGACTGGGGATCAACAGGTGAAAATGCATCTACTCCGGGTCCTGCCGTTAATTCCGGTAGTTCAGCTGTTCCTTTCTTCACTTACGCAGAATGCCTCTTTATTAAAGCCGAATGTGAATACAAGACCCTCGCTCCGGATGCCGATGTCAGAACCGACCTTGTCAACGGTTTAAAAGCTTCTCTGAATCAATACGGAGTATACAGCGATGCATATGTAGCTGCTTACGAAGCTGCAACAAGCACCTTTACCGGTGATGCTCTTTATAAAGAAGTTATGGTGCAGAAATATATCGCTCTCTACGATCAGTTAGAATCATACAACGACTGGAGAAGAACCGATAATGCTATTGGTTTGAAGGCAAATCCAACATCTGCCGCCCAGGAAACGGAAATCCCTCGCAGATTCCCCTATTCACTTGGAGAAAAGAGTTACAACAGTAACACTCCGAAAAATGTTACTATTATTGACCGTGTATGGTGGGATAAAAAAGCGAAGTAAACTGAAGTTATTCCTTTATTAAAAAAAACGTCCCGGATCCCCGGGACGTTTTTTTTAATTCCAATGTTTTATAAAACATCTTCTTCGAACATTCTGCCGCCCGGGATAATTCTTCCAAACGGTCAGAGCATTGAAATTCTCTTCCAGCTGTGGATTGGTTAATGCAAGTTCTACTCCGTTTTTTAAGTAAGCTTTATGCAATGACTCATAGATCAGGGATAATATCCCTTTTTTCTGATAATCCGGACGAATACCCAGCAGGTACATGTCAATAATCTTGTTTTTCCGGATCGCTTTCAATATATGGTAAAATCCGAAGGGAAAGATTTTTCCATTGCATTTTTGCAAAGCACTTGTCAGAGAAGGCATGGATACACCGAATCCAAGAACATCATCCTTTGAATCCACAATAATGCAAACAAATTCAGGACGGACAAATCCAAAATACTGCTTTGTATAATCTTCCATCTGCTTTTCAGAAATCGGGGCAAATCCGTATAAAACCAGAAATGCATCATTCATCATACGGAACAACTTTGGCGCCCAGGGAATCAGCTCCTTCGATTTTTTGACTTTTAAAACCCGGATGTTGTATTTCTCAGTAACCAGTTTGGAAGTTCTTATTACTTTGTCTGGAATTTCTTTAGGAATGGTGAATTCCATCTGAAGCCAATCGGTCGCTTTTTGAAACCCCATCCTCTCAATATATTGAGGATAATAGGGATAATTATAAAGAGATGAGAAAGTAGATCTTTCCTGAAACCCTTCTACAAGCATTCCTTCCCTGTCAAGATCAGTAAACCCAAGTGGTCCCTGGATGCCTTGCATTCCTTTTGACTTTCCCCATTCTTCCACAGTCCGGATCAGTGCTTCGGCAACTTCAAAATCTTCAATGAAATCAATCCAGCCAAACCTGACCAATGGTTCTTTCCAGTATTCATTTGCACGGGAATTTATAATACCAGCAACCCTTCCGGCAAGTTTGCCATCCCTATATGCCAGCCAATACTCTGCTTCACAGTATTCAAAAGCAGCATTCTTTTTCCTGCTTAAAGTATTAAATTCATCAAAACGTAATGGAGGGCACCAGTATGGATTATCTTTATAAAGCCAATGTTGAAACCGGATGAAACGATGCAGGTCAGAGTTTGTTTCAACCCTTTTGATTTCAATGTTCATGTGTAGCAGTTTTAAGAGAAAAGAAAAGGCTAATATACAAAATTCATAACCAATTGTTTGCTTTGTACCAGGTATAGGTTTCTTTCACGCCCTTTTCAAGGTCATATTCTGCTTTAAAATTAAAATCATCTTCAAGAGGCTTAATCTCACAGCGCCAGTTCATACTACTCATGATCCTGTACTTGTCCATGTTCAGCGTGGGGATCTTTCCGAAGGGTGCGTAAATATTTTCCAGAATAAAAGCCAGGGACTTTACTATCCATCTTGGAAAACGGATCCGGAGGGTCTTTTTTCCCATAATCCTTTTTGTGATCTCAGCATATTCTTCCGTAGTATACTCTTTACCATCGGCGACGAAATAGGATTTCCGTGTGATCTCCGTATTTAATGCATCAAAAATAAGACGTACCAGATCTTTTACATAAATGAAAGTCAATACCTGTTTTTCCCGGCCGATATAGGTTTCAATTCCCCGGCCGATGGTCTTGAAAAACACATAATAATCTTTCTCTCTCGGACCATATACGCCGGTAGGTCTGAAAATCATCCAGGGAATATCATTTTGTGAACAGATATAGTGTTCGGTATCCAGCTTGCTTTTCCCGTAAAGTTCTATCGGGCGGGGGAGATCCGAAAGCATGACTGGTTTGTAAGTTTTAGGATCACCTGGACCAAAAGCACTCAGACTGCTCAAAAAGACGAATTTTTCAGGTATCATCCCCGTCTTTCGTAACCCTTCAATGAAATGAATTGTATTCTGACAATTTACCCGTTCGAAATCACCTTTATGATTCGCTTTTGTGATACCCGCAGCATGAATGATGTAAGAAAAACGGATATTCCGTCTTTTACAATCTTCCAGCGTAGCGACTACTTTTTCAAGTGAAGAAAAATCGAATTCAATAAACCGGATTGCCGGATCTTTCAGGTACTGTCTCGAGCTGGAGCCTCTTATTCCCGCATAGGTCTCAAATCCTTTTTTGAGTCCCTCTTCTACAAGAAAACTTCCGATAAATCCACTGGCTCCTGTAATAAGAATGCTTTTCATAAAAGAGGTTTTTTAAAAAATGTATTCTAAAAATGCTTTATCCAGCACCTCCGGGTAAGATGTTGCCTTCCATTGAAATTTTTCCAGATGGTCAACGCTTTTGCATTATCTTCCAATTGCGGATTTGTCACGGCTTTTTTAACATGATGCCGGATATATTCTTTTTGCATTTCATTATAATACAACGAATTAACACCCTTCCCCTGGTAATCCGGACGAACTCCGTTCACATACATATCCATGGTTTCATTCTTTTTCATGGCACGAAGCAGATAGATAAACCCAAAGGGGAAAAGTTTTCCATTGCATTTTTGCAAAGCGCGTGTCAGGGAAGGCATGGTTATTCCGAAACCCACAACATCATCCTTTTCATCTAATACCAGTGCAACAAATTCCGGACGAATAAAATTGAAATAGGTCTTCACATAATCGTCCATTTGTCTTTCCGAAAGGGTAGAATAGCCATAAAGTTTGTCGAATGCCTGATTCAACGTAGTAAACATCTTTTTCCCATAAGGAAGAAGGTCTTTAGAAGATTTAGCTTTCAGGACATGCAATCCATATTTTTTCATTACGAGTTCAGAGATTCTTTCCACTTTATCCGGAATCTCTTCCGAGATCAGAAATTCGTACTGAATCCAGTCTGCTGCTTTTTCAAAACCCATCCGGAACATATGTTCCGGATAATAGGAATAATTATAGATGGAAGCCATTGTGGCTTGTTCATCGAATCCCTTGATCAGCATTCCTTCATTATCCATATCAGAAAATCCAAGAGGGCCTTGAATGCCGGTCATTCCCTTTGATTTTCCCCATTCCACAACAGCAGAAATAAGGGCTTCGGATACCGCAGGATCGTCAATAAAATCAATCCAACCGAAACGGACAAGTTTTTCATTCCATTTGTCGTTCGCTTTATGGTTAATGATTCCTGCAATTCTGCCAACTAAACGGTTCTTTTTATATGCCAGGAAATATTCAGCTTCGCAAAATTCGAAAGCAGGATTCCTTTTCCGTGAGAGGGTTTTCTTTTCGTCGATACGAAGAGGAGGACACCAAAAGGTATTGCCTTTAAAAAGTTTATAAGGAAATCCAATAAACTTCCTGAGGTCTCTCCTTCCGGTGACCCTGCGTATTTTAATATCCATATGTCATTATTGACAATTAGCTGATGATCTTAAGCTTCTTACCGAGTTTTTCAATTTTTTCAAGGGCAACATCAATCTGATCTTTTGTATGTGTTGCCATGAGTGAAAAGCGGATAAGAGATGAATCTTTTTTGACTGCCGGTGAAACAACAGGGTTGACAAAAACCCCTTCATCAAGCAGCATTCGGGTGAGGGTAAGAGTTTTTATATCATCACGGATAAATAACGGAATGATCGGGGTCTGAGTTTTCCCGATATCAAATCCCATTCTCCGGAAATTATCAATAGTATAATTCGTGATATCCCAGAGATGCTGGATCCGTTCCGGTTCATTCTTGATAATCTCAAGAGCTGCAAGAACTGCAGCAGCAGATGCCGGTGTAATACTGGCGCTGAAAATCAGTGAACGGGAATTATGCTTAATAAAATTGATGGTATCAAAATCGCTGGCGATAAATCCTCCCAATGCAGCGAGGGATTTGCTGAAAGTTCCCATGATCAGGTCGACTTTGTCGGTCAGTCCGAAATGGGATGCCGTTCCAGATCCATTTTCGCCGATGACGCCCAGAGCATGGGCATCGTCAATCATAATCGTTGCATCGTAAATTTCGGCCAGCCGTACAATTTCAGGCAGGTTGGCGATATCGCCATCCATACTGAAGATTCCGTCAACAACGATGAGTTTAAGCCGGTCAGGTTCGCACTTCTTCAATAACTTATCGAGGGAATCCATATCATTATGCCTGAACTTCAGCACTTTCGCAAAAGAAAGGCGGGTAGCTTCAATAATCGAGGCATGGTCAAGCTCATCAATCAAAATATAATCATTCCGTTGCGTAACGGTCGGAATAACGCCGATATTGACCTGGAAACCTGTACTGTAAACCAGAGCCGCATCTTTTTTTACAAATTCGGCAAGTTTATTTTCCAGTTCAATATGGAGGTCCAGTGTTCCATTCAGGAAACGGGAACCGGCACAACCGGAACCGTATTTCTGAACTGCTTTCTGGCAGGCTTCCTTGATTTTGGGATGAGTGGTAAGGCCCAGGTAGCTATTGGACCCGAACATGAGTACCTTTTTCCCCTTCATAGTGACTATTGTATCCTGATCGGATTCAATAACCCTGAAATAGGGATACAGCCCCAATTTTTCAACTTTCTGGGGTTCGGTAAATAGAGAAGTTCTCCTTTGTAATGTTCGCATAGACTCAGTTAAATTCAACTTAAAGAAGTAAAGGTAAAAATAAAATGGGATTTATGCTTTTAATTGCTTATCCGTAAAATTCCTGCCTGATTTCAGTGCATCAAGGTTAGTCTGAATCAATTTATCGCCTTTTTTGGAAAAGAAAGCACGGATAGCTTCTTCCAGGATCTCGTATTCAATTTCCAAAAAAGGAGAAGCAGCGCCCAAAACAACAATATTGGCTGCTTTTATTGAACCGGCTTCTTTTGCCAATGTGTCGGCATCCAAGGCGACCCGATGAGGCAGAGCACGGATTTCATCCGTTATTTTCTCCACATCCGGATAGTTCGGAACGTTATTAAATGGATTCAGGCTGGTAATTAACCAACCTTCCGGTGAAAGAAAAGGAAGATAGCGAAGTGATTCAAGAGGCTCAACCGCCAGGATCAGGTCAGCTTTTCCCAAAGGAATCAGGTCGGAATAAATCTCATTGTCGGAGATACGGAGGTTCGACTGAACATCTCCTCCTCTCTGGCTCATTCCGTGAACTTCAGCTTGTTTGAGGAACATACCTTTTTTCAGTGCAGCATAGCCAATAATGGATGCTATGGAAATAATTCCCTGTCCTCCGACACCAGCAAGAATGATATCTTTTTTCATCGTTTAGTCGTTTTTCTTTTCCTTTAATTTGGCTCTCATCCGTTTATCCATTTCCACAATGCATTCCCTTCTGGGGATAATTACGGAAACTCCCTGATAGCTCAGTTCTTCACGGATAGCTTTCACATTTTCCTCATGGAATTTTTTTAAAGGCTTTAAAACACGTATATGTTCTTCTTCCACACCTAAACCCTTACAAATATTTTCAATTCTGCCGGTTGCCAGTGAATTCTGTCCTCCGGTCATAGCGGTTGTACCGTTATCCAGAATAAGAACGGTAATAGGCGATTTACAGTTGACGGCATCCAGCAGTCCGGTAATTCCGGAATGGGTAAAAGTAGAATCGCCGATCACTGCAACCGATGGGACCATGCCCGCATCACTAGCTCCTTTTGCCATAGTAATGGAAGCGCCCATATCCACGCAGGAATTAATTGCTTCATAAGGCTTCAGTGCACCCAGTGTATAGCAGCCAATATCTGAAAAAACCCTCCCTCTGGGAAGATCGGCAATGGCTTCATTCAGGGCTATATAGGAATCAGCATGAGGGCATCCGTTACATAATGAAGGAGGACGCTGTACAACCACTTCAGGAATCGGCATCCCTTTGTATTCAGGCATGCCAAGAGCCACTGCCACAATACCGGGATTTAATTCGCCGTCGCGCGGGATTGAGCCATCCAGGCGTCCACGAACCTTCACTCCCCGGTGAAGCAAGCCTCTTAACTGTTCTTCCACTAAAGGATATCCATCTTCCAGCACCAAAACCTGATCACACTCATTGCATATCTTTTCAATCATTTTTACAGGCAATGGATATTGGCTGATTTTAAGCACAGGGTAAGGATTTTTCCCGTCATGGAAGTTTTCCATCAGGTAATTGTATGCGATTCCGCAAGCAATGATACCAAGGGATTTATCCTTGCCTTCCATATATTTATTAAAGGAAGATTTTTCCGATTCGCTTTCAAACGAAACCTGTGTTTTCAGCAGGGTACGATAGCGCTTCTTGGCGATAGCCGGTAACAGGACATATTGCCGGAGATCTTCGGGCATTTTAAGTTCGTTCTGTTTCTGAGGTTCCCTGCGGATTACACCTGCTCTGGAGTGAGCCATACGGGTAGTGATCCGAAATAATACCGGAGTAAGATATTTTTCAGAATATTCATATCCATAACGGACCATATCGTATGCTTCCTGCTGATTGGAAGGCTCCAGGATGGGGATCAGTGAAAATTTCCCGAAAAACCTGGAATCCTGTTCATTCTGTGAAGAATGCATGGACGGGTCATCTGCCGCAACTACAATCATGCCTCCAGTGGCTCCCGTAATTGCTGAATTGACAAAGGGATCCGCTGCCACGTTCAGCCCTACA
>JAUZOW010000072.1 GCA_030706225.1 Bacteroidota bacterium
AAACCGGTTATACCGATGATATCACCAATATCCAGCAATTTCTTGAAAACGGTATTGTACAGAGTTTTATCTTCACCTGGGCAAAGGTCATCCCGCTTCAGGTAAATCTGGATTCTGCCGGTGGAATCCTGTATTTCGACAAAAGAGGCTGCACCCATGATTCGGCGGCTCATAATTCGTCCGGCAATGGAAATATCCTGAAATAAGGTATTATCTTCCGGAAAGCGTTTTTTAATGTCTTCTGATGTAACATTGACCGGGAAAGTTGCTGCAGGATAAGGTTCGATTCCCAGATGAATCAGTTCATTCAATGAATCCCTACGGATTTTTTCTTGTTCGCTTAATGAGATTGGCATGTAAAAATATTTTTACAAAGATACTGAAAAGATGAAACGGTCTTCAGGAAAGGATGGTATGAAGAATGGCGGGAGACTGTAAACCAGTAAATCCGGACATATGTAACTGATAGTAATGAAGAATTTTTTCCAGCAATTTTCCACGGGCCGGTGAGGGTATAGTGATCCGGTCGAGATCATCCCAGGAGCAGATCAAAAGGGAATGAAAATATCCGGCCAGCTCAGGATCCAGATATTCTTCCTTCTCAGGAATATTTTCCTGGAATATCCCTTCTTTCAGGTAAAAAATCGAACGTGCGGAGGAAAATTCCGCATGAGGCATGAATCCTAAAAATCGGGATAGCTGAATACTGAAATAAAGAGGGAAAAGCCAGACGGTTGCTGAAGGTTTATCCAACCGGGTACATGCTTCCAGGAGAAAGTCAAAAAGCGGTTGATCCGGTTCTTCTTCCCGTATAGTCCTGTACAATAACTCGTTCATGAAAAAAGCGACAGAAGTTTTCCGGATATCAAAGGGGATGGTCTGATATGGAAATGAAAAATGGACATCCTTCAGGGAATGCAGTGAAGTTTTCTCCTTATGGTAAACAGCCATATCAAGGACTGACATGGGCTGAAACAGAGCAGGAGAGAACCTGGAGTGGGCTTTCCGGATTCCTTTGACCATATATGATTGAAGGCCAAATACATCCGTATAAATCTTTACTACAAGGCTGGTCTCGGAGTATTTTACTGAATGAAGAACAATGCCCCGGGTTTTATGAATCATCAGTGGATGATAAGAATTTTTGTCACAACCTTTTCGGATCCGTCATCATTAGCGGCAAACACAAGATAAACACCTGAGCTGGCTTTTCTGCCTTTAAAGTTCTTTCCATTCCATATTGCTTGTCCGCCTTCAGCTTTTGTGGAGTATATCAGCTTGCCGTCAACATCGGTGATCCTGACCTGAGCTCCTGTTACCAGACCTTTTATTGCAATATATCCGGCATAATCTTCCTTTACGGGATTCGGATAAGCATAAACAGTTCCGAAAGAATCCGTTCCTTCGGTAGCTGTCCCTTTAAAGGTGATAACCCCTTTATCGGTTCCGATATATACTTCTCCGTTTTCAGGATTAATAGCGATGGATACGATACGGTCAGAAAGCAGAGGGCTGTTTTCAGAGGTGAAATGATAGATCTGGGTTGTTCCATCTTCAGAGAAAAGATAGATGCCTCCCCGGTCGGTTCCGATCCATTTCCGGTTTCCACCATCGATAGCAATTGCTGTTACCAGCTCATTTTCCATGAGATATTGTGTGTATGTGCCCTGTGTGACCAGTATTCGCTGTGCATCAAAGCTTTCGTTGGTGAATACATTCTCAGGGGTATAGATTACGCCGATTCCTTCCTCGGTTCCAATCCAAATAGCACCATTTTTATCTACTGCAAGAGCATATACCGTATTTCCGGGAATATTTCCATTCCCAGGAGATGAATTTAGTTTTTTAGCCTGGTCATCGGCAGCATTATCCGGAGTATTATTGTCGGAGAAAACCAGAAGAGAATATGGGCTGGAATTAGTATAGCGCATGATAATCCATTTCTGGTTGGATTTATCGATCACCATGTTTCCGAGATCGCTTTCGTTGACAATAGACATATTGTAACCGGTCCATTTGTCACCACTTTTCCGGGATATGAAGTTATTGTTATGTGTATTGACGACCCAGAGGTTACCGTCGCTGTCATAGGCTAATCCTCCGATCCGGATATCACTGGCATCGGGGGATAAGGAGTGATGGCGGAGGGTACTGTTGCTTTCGTCATATTTATTGATTACGGAATCGTCTCTTAATTCCAGCAAACCGCTTCCCCACGTACCTGCATACATGTGTTTGCTGTCATTAGGATCGACTGCAATGGTAACAACATTCAGGCATGAACTCATACGGGGATTGTTGTATGATTGGATATTCCTCCATATTGAACCGTCGTAATGATAGATCTGGGCTTGAACGGAAAGAGGAGTATATGAGTTATCTCTTCCTCCGGGAGCGATATATAGATCATTTCCATTAGTAGTCATGCTGAATGCTTTTGCAGTCAGAGGCCCTGAAAGAGGGACACTTTGCACTACTGCAGTACTGATGTTATATCTCATCAATCCGGCATAATTATCAGCGATCCAGATAATATAATCCTTATCGATGATGGCATCGTTCGGCCTCGGGTTGCCAGGAAAATAGCTGTGCACCGTATTGATAAGGTTCATCGAGCTATCAAAGTATTTTACGAAATAATCATAGGAAATGATCAGGTGATTGTAACCCGAGGTAATATTACTTACAGGGTCGTTGGAATCTAATATCCAGGGAGTCCATTTTTGACTTTTATACCGGTAAATCGTATCCTTGCCGGTGCTTTGATCAGACTTGACAGCAAAGACTTCGCCGGAGAACGTATAAATATGGCTGTAATAAGCAGTGGTATCCATTGCTTTCACTTTGCTCCAGCGATTAAAATTGGCCAGATTGGGGTCGTTTATCCAGGCTTTGTACAATCCTTTTTCCGATGCGACAAACAGAGTATCCTGATCATCTTTTGTCAATCCGAGCACATTAACCTGTCCTCCCTGAGATCCGATATAGTAAGTATCTTTAATCTCTTCTTTATCAATATCCAGGACTACAATTCCGAATCCACAGGCGAGGTAAGCGTACTTTCCAATAAAATAGATGTCGTTGATCGTTTTATTTCCCAGAATTGTGGAGCGCTCGATATCGGATATATTGATGATGGTATTATTCTTAATCAGGTCGATATTGGCATCTGTATAAGCAATGATCAGGGTATTATAATTCTTGTTAAAACTGATCCTGCTTATGCCGATATCCGACAGGCCGTTGATCTTGCTAAGCCGTTGTACGGAATTATCATCCTTGTCCACTGAAAATATGGAATAAGGAGTTGCGCAATAGATCTTGTTTCCAGCTTCGGTGACCGAAATACACTGGAAATAGGGAAGATCATCCTGCCATTGTCCGATAGGGACTCCCTGTGAAAAACCGGGAAGAGAAAATATTGAAAGAATGGCAAAAAGAATTATGCGGAATATGTTTTTCATGTACGACGATTATTAGACTTCGGTTTTTTTGCTTTCAGATTAACTGAATAATCAGCATTTTATTGTGGTTTCAACAAGATTGCACGATCATTCCTGCCCCTACGGTTTCATTCGTTCCTTCATCAATCATGATCAGGCTTCCTGTAGTACGGTTTAATGTATAGGGATCAAAAAACAAGGGCTGTGTCGTACGGATATGAACACAGGCTATATCATTCATCCGGATATTATTTCCGTCGGAAATTTTTTCCAGTGTATTGATATTCAGTATATATGGAATATCATGAACCAGACAGCGACAGGAAGTGGTTGCCTGTTTCAGTCCGTATTTTTTATTGAGCTCGAGCGGCTTTGGATTCAGCCAGCAAAGCATGATCTCAATATTGTTGCTTTCAGTGGGGAGATCTTTTTCCGGGACGATCAGGGATCCCCGGCTGATATCAATATCATTTTCAAGCCGGATCGTGACTGACATCGGCGGGAATGCTTCATCCAGTGACCCGTCAAAGGTGTCAATGGATGTAATTTTAGTTGTAAGGTAGGAGGGAAGTACGGTAACTTTTTCTCCTTTATGGAAAATTCCACCAGTGATCCGTCCTGCATATCCGCGGTAGTCGGGGAATGAACTGTTTTCAGGCCGGATGATATATTGTACGGGAAATCTACCCGGTATCTGGCTATGGTCGTTATTGATTGGGACGGTTTCCAACACGTTAAGGAGAGTGCCTCCCTTAAACCAGGGCATGTGGGTTGAAGGTTTCACGACATTATCTCCGAAAAGAGCGCTGATCGGAATAAACCAGAGTTTCTGGGAAGGAAAAGCTTTATCGGCAAAAGTCCGGTAATCGGAATAAATCTTGTTGTACACATCTTCCTGGAAATTTACAAGATCCATCTTGTTGATACAGATTATGATATGTTGAATTCCAAGAAGGGATGCGATGTATGAATGGCGGTGAGTTTGTTCGGTTACTCCGTTTCGGGCATCGATCAGAATTATGGCTGCATTGGCTGTGGAAGCACCCGTAACCATATTCCGTGTATACTGGATATGTCCGGGAGTGTCGGCGATAATGAATTTCCTGTGGGGAGTGGCAAAATAGCGGTATGCCACATCAATAGTAATACCCTGTTCCCTTTCTGCCCTGAGGCCATCGGTAAGCAAGGCCAGGTTGATGTGCTCACCGCCTTTTTTCAGGCTGGCTCTTCTTACAGCATCCAGCTGGTCTTCAAAAATAGATTTACTGTCGTATAATAGTCGTCCGATCAGTGTGCTTTTCCCGTCATCCACACTTCCTGCTGTAGTAAACCTCAGCAGTTCCATATTGAGGTATGCTTTATTGGAAAATTCTCTGCCGGTATCTGATGATGAATACATAGTAAATTCAAAGTGTTTTTAAAAATATCCTTCCCTTTTGCGGTCTTCCATTGCAGCATCCGAACGCTGGTCATCGTATCGACCGCCCCGTTCCGTGACACGGGTGGCTGCAATTTCCCGGATTATATCTTCTACAGAATCGGCGGCTGAAAGGGTAAGCCCGGTGCAGGTAATATCACCCACTGTACGGCAACGAACCTGCTTTTCTTCAACTTTTTCATTAGGTTTCAGCTTCATGAAAGGGGCCCATGCAAGCCATACGCCGTCACGGTTGAATACTTTCCGGGTATGGGTATAATAGATGGAAGGCAATTCGATTTTTTCTCTGTAGATGTATTGCCAGACATCCATTTCGGTCCAGTTACTGATGGGGAATACCCTGAAATGCTCGCCCGGTCTTTTTTCTCCATTAAAGAGATTCCAGAGTTCCGGTCTCTGGTTTTTGGGATCCCATTGCCCGAATTCATCACGATGTGAAAAAAATCGTTCTTTGGCACGGGCTTTTTCTTCATCACGCCGGCCTCCTCCGATAGCTGCATCGAATTTGTATTTCTCGATGGTATCAAGAAGAGTAACGGTTTGCAATACGTTCCGGGATGCATTGTATCCCTGTTCTTCCACCACCCGTCCTGAATCAATCGATTCCTGAACGGAACCAACAATCAGCTGTACACCGAATTTCTTGACAAGTTTATCCCGGAAACTGATCGTCTCCTCAAAATTATGCCCTGTATCAATATGAAGCAGGGGAAAAGGAATTTTTGCAGGCCAGAATGCCTTCCGTGAAAGGTAAACAAGTACAATGGAATCTTTTCCTCCGGAAAAAAGCAGTACCGGCCGCTCAAATTGCGCAGCCACTTCCCGGATAATAAAAATCGCCTCTGACTCTAATTCATTTAAATGATTTATCTGATTCACTAGGATCTCCCAAATATTCTTTTCCAGATTGATTTTTTTTCAACTAATCTATCTTCTGCATAATAGCCATATCCATAGCCATATCCGTATCCATACCCATAACCATATCCGTAACCGTAACCATACCCATAGCCGTATCCGTATGAATTTTTACTAAGCTTCACATCGTTGATCAGTATGGAAAGCTTGGGCATTTCACGTCTTTCAAGATCTTTAATAATTGACCCGAAAACTTTCTTATGCGTATAATTCTGTCGTACCAGGATAATATTGGCATCGGTGTATTTCATCAGCAGGAAGGCATCTGTCACCAGCCCAACCGGCGGGGTATCCAGAATTATATAATCGTAACGGGTAATAAGCTGACTGAACATCTCATTGGTTTTTTCCGATGCGATCAGTTCCGAAGGATTCGGCGGAACCGGTCCCGACATGATGATGTCAAGATTCTCTACCCCTGATTTCTGGATAATCTCTTCCATGCTGTTTTTCCCGATGAGGTAAGTAGTAATACCCATGGCGTTCGAAAGTCCGAAGTCCTGGTATATCCTTGGCTTTCGAAGGTCGAATCCCATCAGGAGTGTTTTTTTACCATACATCGCGAAAATCGATGCCAGGTTAACGGAACAGAAGGTCTTTCCGGTGCCTACCATATCGGAGGTAAGAAGGATAACCTGCTTTTCTTTTCCATGCAACAGATACTGTAAGTTTGTCCGGATGGATCGGAAAGATTCGGCAATCGAGGATTTCGGGTAATCCATCACAACAACCTTGCTTTGCTTGTCGCTGTGAATGATATGCCCGAGGATGGGGAACCGTGTCAGTTTTTCCACATCTTCCCGCTCTACTACCATATCGTTAAGATATTCCCGGCCCAGAATGAATAACAGAGGAAGAATCAGACCGATAACAATCGAAATAAGGTAGTTGTAACTTTTCCTTGGATATACCGGAGAGGTGCTTCCCAGTACCATTGCCTTATCGATCACTTCATTATCGGCAAGATTGGCAGCCTGGGTGATCTGAGCTTCGGATCTTTTCTGAAGCAGGTAAGTATAAATAGCATCGGTCAGCTTATATCTTCGCTCAATTCCGATCAATATCCGCTGGGTTTCCGGAAGCTGGTCGGCTTGTTGTGAAATGCCTTCAATCCGTGTATTGGATTCTTTCAATGCAATGGAATTCGTATTGATGGCACTTTTAATGCTTTCCGATAAAGCACTTCGTGCAGCCGAGATCTTAATATCCAGTGATTTCATGGCCGGATTATCATCCCGAGTATACTGTGCCATATCCTGACGATCTGAATACAGCTTGATCAGATCGGTAGTCAGCGTATTTAAAAGAGGATCTTCCACTCCCATGGAGGAGGGAACAATAAGTTCGTTAAGTTTCCGGTTGTTGTCGAGATATTCTTTCAGGTTGATCAGATATTTCTGCTGAACCATCAGCCTTGCTTTTTCATCCTGGAAAGTATTCAGCTTCCCGAAAACTTTCTTGGTTTCGTCCTCCATATCCATGATCTGGTTTTTGGATCGGAAAGCTTCGAGTTCCTTTTCCGAAATGTAAAGTGTATCGGCAATTCTACTCAATTCATTGTCAATGAATGAAATAGTTCTTTGCGAAACCAGATTCTTACGTTCCAGACCCCGGGTAACATATTCTTCACCCAGTGCATTCAGAAAGTCGACCAGCTTCTTCACATTTGTTCCCTGAAGCTTGACCAGAAGTATGGTTGCGTCCTTATTGACCGGATCAACCCGGAATCCCCTGAATTCGGAAGTCAAACCGTCATAATCCCTGAGGACAAAGGAAAAAGATTTGTTGATATCACTGGAAGGATTAAAGTTCGGATTAAGCACTATCTGGAATTTAAAATTCGGGGTAGCAAGTTCTCTCCCAAAAGGAACGACTTCATCAAATTTAAGTTTTGAACTGCCGTTCCTGTTCTCAACGCATTTTCTTTTCGAATAGCTGTAATAGCTTACATTTTCTTCATTGATCTCGAGACGGTACTGGCTTTTCGACAGAATGGTCAGATTAAACCGGACATTAAAAGGCTGTAAACAGGAAGTATCGAGCACAACGGTAAAAGGGGAATCCGTATAAAGTTCCCGGGTAATGAAATTTTCGTTCCGGAAATAGGAAACTTCGAATCCAACCTTGGTGATTGTCCGGTAGGTCATGGCATAGGACGTCATAATCCCTATTTCATTCTGGATATTCTGCATCCCGTAAAAACCGTATCCCATGATCGACTGTTGATTCATCTGCCCGTATTCTTTATCCTTGATCAGAATACTGGTTTTTACCTCATAGATCGGAGTGGTGTATTTATTGATAAGGTAGGCGATGATAAGG
This sequence comes from Bacteroidota bacterium, assembly GCA_030706225.1. Lineage (GTDB taxonomy): Bacteria > Bacteroidota > Bacteroidia > Bacteroidales > FEN-979 > JAUZOW01. The sequence continues at coordinate 8,122 of JAUZOW010000072.1, forward strand.
GCCAGAAATACGGTCAGAACAATAAGATACCAATAGCGGAGAATTTTAAAGAACAACGCTTTATAATCCGTACCGGATTCATGCTGATCAAAATCCCTGAAGTCCTCGTTCACAGTATGCTATTTTTTAAAGAATAAATATAAGCTCAGGATCAATGAAATAGAACTGAAAGCCAGTCCCCACGGGAAGGTTGAAGATCCCCACTGCTTGACTCCGAGCGGCGAAACGTAAATGATGTCTTTTGGCTGGAGGTAATAGAGAGAATTGGACAGTACGTCTATTTTAGTCAGATCTATATAATAAACTTTAGAGCCATTATTCGTTTGCCGGATCAATGCTACTTTACTGCGGTTGGCAAAGTCGGTCAGATCACCCGCTTTGGAAATCGCCTCAAAGATCGTGATCTTATCCTGGTTGACCGGATATTGTCCGGGAGCTTTAACTTCTCCCACCACCGAAATATTGTAATTCACAAGCTTAACAATCACAAGTGTTTCCTTAAGGTATTGATTAACAAGTATTTGTAATTGGCTTTTTACCTGTTCAACGGTAAGCCCCCTGACGAATATTTTCTTTAGCAAAGGAATTTCAATATAACCTGAATCGTTTACCGAATAGCTGTTAAGATAAAGATCGGATGCGTTGGCTTCTGAGCCGTTTCCGCCGGAAACTGAATTGAAGAACTGGTAGGTTTTATCGTCAAGGCTTACAATCCGGATGTAAAGATTATCATGTGGCTGGATCTGGTAAGTTACCGCAAACGAGTTGATATAAACCGAGTTTGTGTCATTTTTTTGTGTTCTCTGAAGATATTTGATCTTTTTCTGGGGAACGCAGGAGATCACTACGGATAATACTAACGGCAGGAGGATGGCGAGGATTAAAGGGTACCGTACGGATCTTTTCATATAAAAACCTTTTGGTTTATACTCCCCGATTAATATTTCCCTTCCGGGGATATGCATTGAGACAAAAGTAATTTTTTTTTAGGAATTCCAGAATAATTAAATAACGGGATAACAGGAATCTAAATTGCTTGTCCGATAAGGGTTGCCGAAGTGCAACGCTCCACATTGACAGTAACATAATCGCCGGGACGATTACCTGTTGCCGGAAATACGACCATTTTATTCTGGGAATTTCTTCCGGATAATTGTTCGGAAGAACGTTTGGAAAAACCTTCCACAAGCACTTCAAAATTCTTGTGGAGGTCTCTGCGGTTGCTTTTCAGGGAAAGCTTCTGCTGAAGATCGATAATTTCGCGAAGTCGCTGTTCTTTAACCTCATCCGGAATATTATCTTTATACCGGTCGGCCGCAAAGGTATCGGGCCTTTCGGAATAGCGGAACATATAAGCCGCATCAAATCCTACCCATTCCATCAGGGAAAGAGTGTCCTTATGATCGTCTTCGGATTCATCGCAGAAACCAGCAATGATATCTGTAGAAATGGAACATCCCGGAAGAATCCGGCGGATAGCGCTTATCCGGTCCATATACATTTCCCTTGTATAGCCACGGTTCATCATGCCGAGAATGAAATTGCTCCCTGATTGTACCGGGAGATGAATGGCTTTGCAGATATTATCATGACGGGCTATAACTTCCAGCAATTCATCCGACAAATCTTTGGGATGAGAAGTGGCAAATCTTACCCGCAGCAAGGGATTAATCAGTGCGACTTTCTCCAGCAGATTGGCAAAATTCACGGTTATTCCTTCTTTTTCCCAACGGTAAGAATTTACATTTTGGCCGAGAAGTGTCACTTCTCTATATCCCTGGCTGAACAATTCCGAAGCTTCTTTTACAATGGAATGCTCATCACGGCTGCGTTCTCTGCCTCTTACATAAGGAACAACGCAGTATGCGCAAAAATTCTCGCATCCCCGCATGATGGAAATAAAAGCTGAAACGCCGTTGGAATCATAGCGGACCGGGGTGATATCAGCATAGGTTTCTTCCGCCGATAATTGGGTATTGACCCCTTTTTCGCCGGCATTTACCTGCCGGATAAGCAAAGGAAGATCACGATAAGCATCCGGGCCGGCTATAATATCCAGAACCGGCTCTTTTTCCAGTAAATCTTCACGGAGTCTTTCCGCCATACATCCCAGCAATCCTACTACAAGTCCCGGTTTCTTTTTCTTCAGTGAACGCAATGCCTGAAGACGATGAAGGATGCGCTTTTCTGCATTGTCACGGATAGAACAGGTATTCAGAAAAATAATATCGGCTTCCAACGGATCGGAAATTCCGGTGTATCCCTCTTTTGTCAAAATTGATGCAACGATCTCACTGTCAGAGAAATTCATTTGACAACCGTACGTTTCGATATAAAATTTTTTTCTATTCATCGAAAATTATCATTCACTTTTTAAGTCTAAAGCCGATTAATATAAAGTTTACAAAAATAGGCAATATCCTTATTCCGGGAGTAAAAGAAAAGGAGACGAAAGTTTTTCCGTCGCACGCCTTAATGAATTTGTTTTACTTTTGTGGCTGATTTACCGAATTAATCATCAATAGAAGATGTCCAAAAATCTTGTGATCGTTGAATCCCCGGCTAAAGCCAAAACCATAGAGGGATTTTTAGGGAAAGATTATCTTGTTAAGTCGTGTTTCGGCCATGTCAGAGACCTGGCAAAGAAGGATCTTGGCGTTGATATTGATCATGGGTTTAAACCCAAGTATGTAATTTCACCGGACAAGAAAAAAGTTGTTACAGAACTTAAAAGCCTGGCCAAAGGTTCCAGTCAGGTGTGGCTGGCGTCTGATGAAGACCGCGAGGGAGAGGCCATTGCCTGGCATCTTGTGGAGACACTGGATCTGAACGAAAATGACATAAAGCGTATAGTATTTCACGAAATCACCAAACCGGCAATTCTCGAAGCTATTGAGAATCCGCGGGCGATCGATATTAACCTGGTACATGCCCAGCAGGCACGCAGGGTTCTCGACCGTTTGGTAGGGTTTGAGCTTTCACCTTTGCTTTGGAGAAAAATAAAGCCGGCTTTATCTGCCGGTCGTGTTCAATCGGTTGCTGTTCGCCTGATCGTGGAGAAGGAGGAAGAGATCAAAAATTTCGTCAGCGTTTCTTCTTACCGTGTCATGGCTTATTTCCTGGTTAAAAACGGAGATAAAGAAGCCTTGGTACCGGCAGAACTGAATAAAAGGTTTTCCACAAAGGAAGAAGCGCTTGCATTCCTCGAAAAATGCAAAGATGCAAAGTTTACCATTGAAGATATTGAGAAGAAACCGGCCCGGAAATCACCCGCACCTCCTTTCACAACTTCTACTCTCCAGCAGGAAGCCAGCCGGAAACTGGGTTTCTCTGTTTCCAACACCATGCGGGTAGCCCAACAGCTTTATGAATCCGGGAAGATCACTTACATGCGTACCGACTCTGTAAATCTTTCCAAGCTGGCGCTATCCATGGCAAAAGAAGAAATTACGAATTCATACGGTGCTGAATATGTAAAAATTCGTCAGTATACAACCCGGACCAAAGGCGCTCAGGAAGCTCACGAAGCTATCCGGCCTACCTACCTTCAATCGCATGCCATTGATGGCGATAATTCCCGGAAGAAGCTGTATGATCTTATCTGGAAACGAACCATCGCTTCTCAGATGAGTGATGCCATTCTGGAAAGGACCACCGCAACGATTGGAATTACCGGTCAGAAGGAGAAATTTGTCGCCCGTGGCGAAGTCATTCAGTTTGAGGGCTTTCTAAAAGTCTATATGGAATCCAGGGATGAAGAGGAAGATGAAAACGGAGAAGGCACACTTCCTCCTATGAAATCTGGTGAAGTACTGAATTATAAAGAAATAACAGCCCAGGAAAAATTTTCCCAACAACCTCCGCGATACACGGAAGCAACCCTTGTAAAGAAATTGGAAGAACTGGGTATAGGGCGTCCTTCAACTTATGCGCCGATCATATCTACTATCCAGAAAAGAGGCTATGTAGTCCGCGAAGACCGTCCCGGCAATCCAAGGGGATATCAAATGCTACGGCTTGTAAAGAACAAGATCTCGGAAGATGAAAAGACGGAAAATACCGGCTATGAAAAAGGGAAACTGAATCCTACCGATATTGGTACATTGGTCAACAGTTTCCTTATGCAATATTTCAATAATATCCTGGATTATAATTTTACAGCCACCGTCGAAGAAGAATTTGATGAAATTGCTCGCGGAAAGAAGATCTGGAATGAAATGATTCAGGATTTTTATAATCCTTTTCACAAACAGATTGAAACAACCCAGGAACAAAGCAAGAAGGTGAGTGGAGAAAGACTGCTGGGCAAGGATCCTGCAAGCGGGGAAAACATATATGTAAAAATCGGCCGGTATGGCCCTATGGTTCAGATTGGAGAAACCGAAAGCGAAACCAAACCGAAATTTGCTTCTTTGCAGAAAGGGCAGACTCTGGATACCCTGACATTGGACGAAGCACTTGATCTTTTCAAATTGCCACGTACTATCGGCACTTTTGAATCGGAGGATGTCATTGTGTCCAGGGGAAGGTTTGGACCTTATATCCGGCATAAATCAAGCTTCTATTCATTAGGGAAGGAAGATGATCCACTATCCGTTTCTCTCGACCGTGCTCTGGAAATCATTAGTGAGAAAAGAAAGAAAGATAAGGAAAAAACCATCCGTGAGTTTACCGAAGAGCCGGATTTAAAGATCCTGAATGGGCGTTACGGACCCTATATTTCCTACCAAAAGCAAAACTATAAGATTCCAAAGGGCACCGATCCCAAAGAGTTGGATTATGCTGCCTGTAAGGAAATCATTGATAAATCCGAACCAACCAAGCCTGCACGGGCACGGAGAAAGAAATAAGATCCCAATCCCTTAAACTATGGAAATTGCCGATTTTTTTCAACCTGTTGACCTGATGGATTTCAGGTTTGCCAAAGAAACGGGTGGACATCCCCGGATGGGGGATATGATCCGGAGCTATACCGAAGAAA
>JAUZOW010000073.1 GCA_030706225.1 Bacteroidota bacterium
CTTTTACCGGTCAACCCGTTGTTACGGTTCTGACCTGTGCGATGCTTGTTGCTTCAGCAATATTTTCATTCAGAAAAAATAATTATTTGTTTTTTACAAGCTTATATACCATAGTTTTTCTCTTCTCGACATTTTTTATTGTCAATGAATACTGGGGTCAATACAGATTTATCATTCCATGCATCCCTTTTGCAGTTCTTTCTCTCCTGACGCTGTTTTACTTTGTCCTTGACATGAAGCAATTGGCAGGCATCAGATGGATGTTTCCTGTTATGATATGTATTTTGTTCATTCTTTCAATTAAAACCCTTATTCCGGATATTGAATCTGCAAGAAAGATCAAAAACAGATATAGCGGACTGACGTCCGATTGGGAACATTATTGCAGGATCAGCGAGTGGGCCTATTCCAACTTACCTAAGGATGCATTGGTAGCTTGCCGTAAACCATCCATTTCATTTATTTACGGACATGGAAAACGGTTTTATGGGATTATGAATGTCCCTTCCATGTCAGCTGATTCCTGCCTGAATAACTGGCAGCACAATCACCTGAACTATTATTTGATTCAGGCAACTTCCATCAGCAATAACCCCGTTTCCAGGGATCTTTACTTTGCTTTTAAGAACAGTCTGGTCGGATATGGATTCGATAACCGTGAATTGGGAACACATGACATTAAGTTCTACATAATGAATTTCCCGGATAGTATCAGGGCAAGAACTCTGACAGAGCTTAACAGATCAGGGATTGAAGCCACCTCTGATTACAAAGTCCTGAAAACCATTTTGAATGAACCCGGGAGCAAGATCTCCATCGTTTATCCGGATTCACTGGTCCTTATGCTTGAAAAATCCAAAGTCACCCATATACTTACCGCAAACCTCCAGGGTTATCAGACTGTCGAACGTTTTATGTCCTACCTCGAATTCAAATATCCGGAAATCAAAACCCCTGTAATGCAGATTGGGGATAACAATGACTCGCCTGCGTTCATCTATCAGCTGAATTATGGAGTCTGCAAAGTAAAGTAAATGGATAATAAACTTCCCCGGAACAGCAAAATAGCGAAATCGTGAAATAGCGAAATAGCGAAACCCGGAACATGGAACTTTTTTTCGCGTGACGATCCGTCACATTCATCACGATTTTTCGTCTTCCCTATCCGGTTTCTTATCCAATTTTTAAGCATTAAGGTCATCAAAAATAATTCATTTTCTTTCTGCTTGAATATTCCGATGATATTGCCTCCCATTCCTGCGTTATTGACCCCCCTTTTAGTCATGATAGTATTTTGAATTTGGTTATGTTGAATTATGCCACCCTTAACCAACAGTTCTAAACATGTCTGCACCTTTAAAAGCTATGAATTGATTATTCCGGACAAAGTAGGCCACCTATTTCGGAGTAAAGTAAGCCAGTGATTCCGGACAAAGTAGGTCACTATTTCACAGTCAGGTCATCATCCTTGAAAAATGAATGAAAAAATGACAATGAAAGTGGCTCACTTTGCTCCGAAATAATCAAAAAACAGGGATGATTGAGGTAGGGAATTAAGGGGGACGGTAGTTATGGGTAAGTGATTGATAATAAGTGTAAAATCTAAATCGAAAAGTGCAAAGTGCAAATAATTACACTTTGCACTTTGCACTTTGCACTTTGCATTTGAACGGGTAGCCCCGGTAGGAATCGAACCTACATTTAAAGTTTAGGAAACTTCCGTTCTATCCATTGAACTACGGGGCCAATGATACCGCAAAGATAGTGAATTCTTCAATTTGGCATTACCCGTTTAGGAATTGAAAGTCCATTTGCTTTCACTTTGCTCTGAATTTCCTTTTGCTTTTTTTACAGATCAGCTGTACAGCCCACTTTCCTGTTTGTGCTGACGGAGGTAATCCGCCGCCGGGAACAAGCCATTGACCGGCCATATAGAAATTCTGCAGCTTCGGCAGATACATCTTTAATGACTTCATCATATTTTCTTTGGAAAGCATGAATCCTTCGTATGAACCTTCCTTTACACCGGTGAATTTTACATCAGTTTTCGGTGTCGCCACATCTATAACCTCAATTGAATCTGTGATGCCAGGATAAATCTTTTCGAGACAGGCAACAGCATCTTTGCGGATCTGTTCCTTTTCCTTTTTGTATTCTTCACCGTCAAGGTTTTCCCATAATTTCCAGGGGCTTTCGTATCTCAATACAATGCTTGTTTTCCCTTCCGGAGCCATGGTAATGTCGTATGAATAATTCATGACTGAATATCCGGAATTAAGGATTGTCCGGCCAATCGTTGTTCCCTTGCATAAATTAAGTACGATCGGTATATCTGATTTAATACTCTGGTTGATTCCGAACGATACCTGTACCAATGGGTTGAAAAGTGCCCAGTTTTTATAAGCATGGTCAAATTTACGTGAAGAATACTTGCCGTCCAGCATCTTATAAATGGTTGAATATCCGTCGGCAGCACTGACTACAAAATCAGCCGGAATGTGGATGCCATCGGTAAGGATAACACCTTTCGCTTTGTTATTCTCTACAATGATCTTTTCGACTTTTTTCCCATAAGAGATTTTACCTCCCAGGTTTACGAACCGTTCCACCATTCGTTGTGCCAGAGGGTATGACCCTCCCTTGATGTATCCGGCATTTTTTTGATTAAACCAGCCAAGCATAAAAATAAAACCCAATGCTGAAAAATTCACTTCTTCGTACATTGAATACAAGGCAGATCTGATCTTTTCACTCTTGAAATTCAATTTTTCGAAGTACTCCCGGCATGTCATCCTCCCGAATTTTTTAACAACAACCAGCAAAGGGAACATTTTAGGCAACAGTCGTACATATTCAAGAGGGCTTCTTAATTCCGGAGGCAACGTAAATGGCTCAATTAAAGCACTTTTTCGCATGTCCTTGCACATTCTCCGGATTGGAGATGAATCTTCAGGCGAAATCTCAAGGAGATACTTTTCCCATCGATCTATATTAGAATATATGATAAACTCCCTTCCATATCTGTCAACTATTTTTGAATGAATTTCATGGTCAATGACCTCAGTCTGATCATTCAGAACATTGGTCTCTTTCCAGATATCATGAAAAGCGCCTTTTGATGTTCCAACCAACCAGTGCAGGCAATAATCAAAATGAAAATTCTTTCGTTCCCAGGCCGTACATTGTCCGCCGGCTACTGAATGCATCTCAAGAATCTCTGTATCAAATCCGTTCAGAGCTGAATATATACCGGCAGATAAGCCAGCAACACCGCCTCCAATGATCACAACTTTTGGGCTCATATGATTTATTTTAAATCAAAAGTAATCCTCCTGAAGGACAGATAAAAATAGTTTTCCGGTCAATTGCGGAAAATTCCCGATAAGAAACGGGTTAAGGGTGGTTAATATAAATAATGCATAGGCTTTTGTCTTGCTCTTTCCGTCAATGGTATCATGACAGACCATGACGCGAATAAGTTCATTAAGTACTCCATCGTAAATCCTATTTTCCCAAAGCCCCCGTTTCCAAGTTCATGTTATAGGTATTATTATTCAATACCAGTATGGCTTTGCGATTTCCGGAAAAGGTTATTGTCCCGGAATAGGCAAACGAAACAGAAGCCGGGCCAAGACCTTCAATGTGAACGATCGCAGTACCGTCTTTTATCATTAAGGATTTCTTGTCGACTCTGACATCTTTCAGTGTATAGCTAATATTACTTGTAAAAGACACTTTGAATACAGAAGATATTTGTTTCCCGTTATCACCACCCGAACCGTTAACAATTAAAGGATTCGTGATGGTATCGAGTGAAGTGAAAGAGTAATTGCCGTGTTGATCACCGCTGGATGCCATGACTTTTGCATAAAAATTCCCGGATGATGTATAAATGAAATTAAATCTGCGGGGATTGGATTGAATCGAGCCATTGTAATCAATATTACGGGTATAGGTAATTGTCTTGTTTGTATCTTTAACGGAAATAACAAAGGAAGTATCTATGGAACCCGTACCAATGGCAAAGAAAGCAGCATTTTCCAGGTTCATATTTACTCCGCCGGAAGCGTCGGCAAAGGCCAGTGCAATATATTCGGCTGCAACTTCTGTCGGAACTGTATAGATGTGGATTGAATCAGATCCATTGACATCGTCTTTATTACAGGAATAGAATGACGGAATGAAAAGGATACCTGCAATCAGCAGGCATGCAAAGAAGATTTTTTTCATGGTTGTAGTTTTATATACTGTAAAACTACAAAAATGTTTTATTCGTAACGCAAAGCATCGATCGGATTTAACCGAGCTGCTTTCCGTGCCGGATACCAGCCGAAAAAGATCCCTATTGCCGTCGAAAATAAAAATGAAAGCAGTATAGATTCAATGCTGATGGAGACAGGCCAGCTCATGACTCCTGCAATGATATCGGAAGCCAGGATTCCTAAAAAAATACCGATGATACCTCCCATAAGGCTGATCATCAATGCTTCAATCAGAAATTGCATCAGAACATCCCTTCCTCTGGCTCCCACTCCCATGCGGATTCCTATTTCACGGGTTCGTTCAGTTACTGATACCAGCATGATATTCATAATTCCGATACCGCCTACCAGTAAGGAAATACTGGCGATGGATGCAAGCAGAATAGTCAGGACGCGGGAAGTTGAAGCCGCCGTACTGGCAATATCAGATTGAGATCTTATCGTAAAATCATTGTCTTCGGAAGGTCCCAGTTTATGGCGAATTCTTAAAAGCTGTGTAATTTCATCCGTTGCTTCGGGGATCATCTTTTCTGTTTTTGCTGAGACCATGATGCTGTTAATGTAATTGACTGTCATCATTCGTTGCTGGACAGTAGAAAAAGGAGCAATTACCATATCATCCTGATCCTGTCCGAAAGCATTCTGTCCTTTGGCTGCCGTTAATCCGATAATCTTAAATGGAATTTTATTGACTCTCACCATTTGTCCGATCGGATCGGCGCCTTCGCCAAACAAGTAATTCGATACAGTATGCCCGATGACGCAAACCTTTGCTGCTGCTTTATCTTCCACAGGGCCCCATACACTGCCGCTTTCAATAGCCAGTTCCCGGATATCAAAATAATCGGGAGTTACACCGTATACCGAAGTCCTCCAATTCTGGCTTCCGGCAATCAGCTGTCCGCTGGTACGAACCATAGGGGTTGAGTACATTACGGCCGGGCATTGTTCCCCGATAGCTAAGTAATCTTCGTAAGTAAGTCTGACGGAAGAACCGGCTTCCGACCTGACGCCACCATACATACTGGCAGAAGGGAAAATGGTCAGAAGGTTGGTTCCCAGACTTGATATGGTCTTTTGTATGCTTTCCTTGGATCCCTGGCCGATAGCAAGCATGGCAATGACAGATCCCACACCGATAATAATCCCAAGCATGGTCAGGATGGTGCGCATTTTATTTTTGGATAACGATCGCAGTGCAGCAATCAGCTGATTCATTAATTTCATAAGGCATCCTCCTCTGCAATAACCGGTAAATGATTCAGTTCTTCACGGGCATTTTTTTGGTTTTCCACAATTACTGATTTTTGGATGCGTCCATCGCGGAAGATTACATTGTATTTTGTAAATCCGGCGATATCTGGTTCGTGGGTCACAATGACTACGGTAATCCCTTTCTGGTTTAATTCCTGGAAAATCGTCATAACCTCCACGCTGGTGCGGGTATCGAGGTTGCCTGTCGGCTCATCGGCAAGGATCACAACCGGATCGTTTACCAGAGCCCGGGCGATGGCAACCCGTTGCTGCTCGCCGCCTGAAAGCTGGTTGGGATAATGATAAGCGCGATCGGCAAGTCCCACGGATTCCAGTGCTTTCAGTGCTCTTTCCTTCATCTCCTTTGCTGACACTTTTGTGTTGTACATCAGCGGCAATTCCACATTTTCAAGAGCTGATGTTCTGGGAAGCAGGTTGAACGATTGGAATACAAATCCGATCTTTTTATTGCGCAAATGCGCCAGTTGGTCTTTGTTCAGTGAACCCACATTCACATTATCCAGAAAATATTCTCCTTTTGTGGGTGTATCCAGGCAACCCAGGATATTCATGAAAGTTGACTTTCCTGAACCGCTTTTCCCCATGATTGCGACAAAATCGTCGTTCCGGATCTCCAGGTTAATTCCCCGGAGGGCGTGAACCTCCAGATCTCCCATCTTATAGATCTTCACGAGGTTCCTGATGGATATGATGATATCAGCCATATTAACGTCCTCCTCTACCTCCCGGAGGTGGTCCCGGCATAAACGGGCTCTGCTGCTGCCGTTGCTGGGTTTGTGTAGTAGTGCTCTGGCCGGTGTTGACCATACCCATAACTACTTCCTCTCCCTCTTTGATATGTCCCATGATCTCGGTATAACTGCCATCGGAAAGTCCTACATGAACACGGTATGGGATCAGAATATTGCCTTGCTTGATCCAAAGAATTCCGAATTCCCTTTTACGAGGTTGTCCATCTTTGCTGTTGTTATCCGCCGGCCTGGCAAATCCGGTATCTCTTCCCCTCATCCCCTGCTGTCTCCCTTGCATACCTTGCCTTCCCTGGGAAGCAAAGTTCCGGGGAACATTAGATCCATTCCGGGATGGCGAACCCAAACCGCTTTCAGTTCTATTCCCCCCCTGACGGTTGCCGCCTTGTTTCCAGAAAGCAATTTTCTGTTTGATGGAATCCGGCCACTCGTTCATCATCTTCTGAATATAGTCTTGTGGTGGAGTAAAACGTAAAGCGCTGGCCGGAACCCGGACAACACTGTCGACTTCCTGAATTTTCACGGTGATATTGGCTGTCATCCCGGGAAGTAATTTCTTATCGGGATTCGGTACATCAATGATCACAGTATAATTCACCACATTCTGGGATACTGTCGGTGAAAGTCTTATTTGCCGTACTTTTCCGTTAAAGATCATATCCTGGTAAGCATTCACAGTAAAGCTCACATCCTGTCCTACCTGGATCTTGCCGATATCGGCTTCGTCAATACTTGCCTGGACTTGCATCTTGGTCAGGTCGTTTGCGATGGAAAACAACGTAGGTGTACTGAAGCTTGCTGCTACAGTCTGGCCAACATCTACAGCACGGGAAACGACTACTCCCGATACCGGAGCAACGATGGTGGCATATCTCAGATTGATCAGGGCCCTGTCAAGGGCAGCTTTTACCGAAATATAATTGGCCCTGGCTGTCTGGTAATCCGAATAAGCTTGATCGTAATCAGCCTGTGCCATGACCTTTTCATCAAACAATGCTTTAGTCCTGTCAAAGGTCCGTTTGGTCAGATCAACCTGCACCTGCGCTTTGTTAAGAGAAGCCCTGGCATCGGTTACTGAAGCAGCAAGGAAAGTTGTGTCGATCACGGCAATGACCTGCCCTTTTCTCACTACAGAATTGAAATCCACAAAAATCTTTGACACAACTCCAGAAACCTGAGTACCTACCTGAACGGTCGTATCAGCACTCAGGGTACCGGTTGCCGTTACAACCATCTTGATATCTCCCCGGTCGATTTTTGCCGTCCTCCATTCATAATTAGCCGACTTTTTTTCTCTCAGTATAAAATAGAGTCCGACACCAACTGCAACAACGATAATTGCAAGAATGATCCAAAAGTATTTTTTCATTTTGAATGGGTTCTATGTTAATGCTTCTGATTACTTACTGTCATTTATAACTGAATGGCTTTCCCCTGATAGAAATCCAGGATCTTGCTCTTAAAGATATAATCAAACTTTGCCTGGATCAGGTTTGAAAGAGATTGATAATAATTGTTCTTTTCAACCAGATAATCGATGGCTGAAACCATTCCCACATTATATTTCTTTTCAATGCTTTTGTAGGAAACTTCTGCAGAAGTATATTGCTGTTTAGTGGCATCATATTTTCTGAAAGCATTTTTCTGGTCGGTAAATGACTGTTCAATTACCTTTCTGAGTTGGTTCTTTGTATTCTGTTCCGAAAGTCGTGCATCCAGTTCGGTGATCTTTGCCTTTTCGATGCTGCTTTTTATTTGACGGTTGCTATAGATTGGGATCGAAAGGCCAAGTGATAATCCTTCTCCAAGATTATCCCAGGTTTGCTGAAAAAATGGGTCATGGTTTGTATTTCGGGAAGAATTGCTGGAGGCTGCATAGTTTGTGGAAGCACTTCCCCCCAGACTAAGTCTCGGCCAGCGTGCACCCTCGTTTATCTTTACACCAAGCAACGCGCTGTTGGTTCTGATGGAAGCGCTGGCAATTTCAGGACGAATCGACAAAGCTTTTTGATAGATCTGGTCGCTTGTGCCGGAAATCAGATTTTCGGGATCGGGAAACTGAGGTTTTGTAATTTCAAAAGTATCCATTACAGGAATTTCCATGAGCTGCTGAAGAGTAACTTTAGCCAGATCAAGCTGGCTAAGGGCATTGACAACCGATAGTTTATCCGTAGCATATTGAGCCTGCATCTGGTAAAGATTTAATTCCGGGACTTTTCCTGCATCGACAAGTTTCCGGGTTCTTTCTACCTGGGAAGAATCAGCTGATGCCTGGTTATTTGCGGCATCCAGAACCTCGTACTGAAGCAACACCTGGAGATATGCTGTTGTTATGTTAAGGATGACATCATTTTCCGATTGTTTGATATCATAGTCGCCAGCCTGAACAGCCAGATTATTTTTCTGTATTGTCCGGGTAGCCTGTAATCCGTTAAATAAATTCAAACTGGCGCTTAGTCCGAAATTCGTTGAACTGTAAGTTTCAACAACATACTGATTTGTGGTATTGCTGATGTTTTTTCCGAAATTAAGTCCTTCACTGGTATTTGCACTCAGGTTTGGCATCCGGGCTGCTTTTGACTGAGACAGGGTGATCTTATTAGTTTCGTTAGCCAGGCGTGTCTGATTCAGGGTAATATTCCTCCGGATCGCCGTATCCAGACATTGCTGAAATGTCCATGGCTGTTGCTGTGCCTGAAGGAAAAATCCCGGAAGCAGGAGAAACAGGTGAAAAAAAATCAGACTTTTTCGCATATCATTCATTCGTTTTATTCACAGGATTAATGATTTTAAAAAATGCCTCATGATAATTATCACTGACAGGTATTTCACGGTTTCCAATCCGGATCTGGTTCTTTTCAATAAACTGGATTTTCCTCAGATTGACAATATAAGAACGATGAACACGGATAAAATCGGTTGAAGGAAGCTTTTCTTCAATCGATTTCATACTCATCAGGGTAATCACCGGACTTACACCGCAATAGATCTTTATATAATCTTTTAACCCCTCAATATACAAAATATCTGAAAATTGGATCTTGACCAGCCGATAATCAGCTCTGACAAAGATGAAATCTCCTGAAATAGCTGTCTCATTCCGGGTTCCGGATGGTTCTGTCTTGTTGCTTAGCACCATATATTCCTGAGCCTTATTCACAGCTTTAAGAAATCTTTCAAAAGAGAAAGGTTTAAGCAAGTAATCGATTACATCCAGATCATATCCGGCCAGTGCATATTTTTCATAAGCCGTGGTAAAGATGACCATAGGTTTGTGGGAAAGGCTTTTCAGGAATTGAATTCCACATATATCCGGCATCTGAATATCAAGAAATATCAGGTCGATATTTTCCGTTTTCAGAGTTTCAAATGCCTCAAATGCGTTAGAACATCTTTTTACCAATTCCAGAAAAGGCACTTTCCGGATATTGTCTTCCAGAAGATCCAGGGCCAGACTTTCATCATCAACAGCGATGCAACGTATCATTCTTTAATTTTAATTTCAAGGTTTACAATATAATTTTCTCCATTATCCTGGATAGTAAGTTTATGCTGTCCGGGATATAACAGATCCAGCCTCCGGATAACATTTTTCAGCCCGATTCCGGATTCGACCGGCATGGATGGCTCTTTCTTCCGGATTTTATTCTCAACACTGAAAAATAACCGGTCTTCCAGAATTCTCAATCCGATGTAAATTCCGGAATCTTCCAGATAACTGATTCCGTATTTGAATGCATTTTCAACAAAAGGGATCAGCAAAAGGGGTTCTATCATCTTACTATCGGGTGATCCTTCGATCTGAAACTGAATATCTACTTTATCAGATATCCGGAGTTTTTGAAGTTCTATATAGTTGTTCAGGTATTCCACTTCCTTTTCAAGACCCACTTTTTCATTTTTTGAGTCGGAAAGCATATATCGCATGATCTGTGCAAGCTTGATGATTGCATTTTCCGTATCATCCGACTTCTTCCTTGCCAGGGAACAGATATTGTTTAATACATTGAAAAGAAAATGCGGATTGATCTGCGATTTCAGGAAAGCAAGCTCTGAAATCAGCTTTTCATTTTCCATCTCTTTTTTTTGCTTCTCAGCTTTCAGCCAGTACCCGGTGATCCGGATACTAAGGCTCACTGCCAGTGCAAAAAGAGCCGGATAAATGGTAAATATGAGAAATTTATAATAAGGTGGATGAGGACGTTTGATAAAAAAACAATTGAAATAGATATAATGATAGGCTATATCAATGAGTCCGATCGTAATCCAACCCAAAACAAGAAACAAAATAAAAAGAAATATTTTCTTTCTGAGTAGAAACCTTGGAATCAGGATCAGGTAATTCAGGTAAAAATATGCGGCAATGATCAGAAAGAAGTACCACCCGAAAATCATGAAATGCCTCCGGGCCACAGGATCTTCAATAAATATCAGGGGAACCAGGAAAATAAAAAACCAGATCAGCACATGAATGGTAACTGAAAAAAATTTCGAATTATGCAAATTCCCGATCTCCATGGGGCAGTCTTTTTAAACAAATTTACTTTATTAAAGGCTGTAAAATCTATTAAATAGACTGTTTGAACGGTAATTTCGACAAATCGATTACTTTTACCGACGAAACCGGAAGAAGAAAATATGTCTCTGTCCAATTATGATATATATTTGTACAAAGACTGTGATTTCGCAGTAATATGGCGGAAATGTTAAATCAACGGATGCAACAGAGGCTCATTCAGAAGCTTTCACCCCAGCAGGTGCTGGTCATGAAATTACTTCAGGAGCCGGTACTTTCGCTTGAACAACGGATCAAGCAGGAAATTGAGGAAAATCCTGCACTGGAAGAGACTTCCCAGGAAGAAGAAGAAGAAGAAAAGGATTTCCAATCGGAGGAACCGGTTTCGGAATCCCCGGAAACAGGAGAAGATGATCTGTCAGAAAATGCTGATGAGCATGAAGAACCGGAAACACCCTCTGAAGACGAGTTTTCCTATGAAGATTACCTTCAGGATGATGAAATCCCGGAATACCGTCTTACAGCCCAAAATAAAAGCCCTGATGAAGAAATACGGGAAATACCTATCGCTTCCGGTACAAGTTTCCAGGAATATCTTCAAAACCAGGTTGGGTTGTACGATCTGAATGAAACTCAGGCGACAATTGCCTATACCATTATCGGTAATCTGGATGATTCGGGATACCTGCAGAGAGATGTCCGTTCCATTGCAAATGACCTTGCCTTTAACCAGAATATCAATGCAGAGCCTGAAGAAGTAGAAGAAGTACTTAAGGTGGTGCAGGACTTTGATCCCGCCGGTATTGCAGCAAGAAACCTCCAGGAATGCCTTTTACTCCAGCTGAACCGGATCACAGAACCCACCCGGTCTGTAGAGTTGTCCATAATGATCATTAAAGATTATTTTCAGGAATTCAGTAAAAAGCACTATGATAAAATCCTCATACGGACACACATAAGTGAACAGGATCTGAAAGAAGCCATTGAAGAGATCCAGAAGCTGAATCCCAAACCCGGGACATCTATTTCTGAAGTATCCAGGGAAAATAATTATGTGGTCCCGGATTTTATCATTATAAGCCATGATGGTGATCTGGAACTGACCCTGAATTCCCGGAATATGCCTGAGCTTTCCATAAACCGTCAGTATATCGAAATGCTTAGAGAATACAGCACACCGGGAAAAAAGAGCACATCTGCCGAAAAGGAAGCTGCCAATTTCATCAAACAAAAACTGGATGCAGCGAAAGGCTTCATTGACGCTATTAAGCAACGTCAGGATACACTGTATACCACCATGAAAACAATCATGGACTACCAACGTTCCTATTTTCTGTCGGGAGATGAAACCAAACTGAGACCCATGATTCTGAAAGACATCGCAACCCGGATCAATATGGATATTTCGACAGTTTCAAGGGTTGCCAACAGTAAATATGTTCAAACCCCGTTCGGGACCTTCCTGTTGAAAAGCTTCTTCTCAGAATCGATGCAGAATGTCAACGGAGAAGAAATCTCTACACGGGAGATCAAAAAGATCCTTAAAGACTGTATTGAATCAGAAGACAAATCGGATCCTCTGACTGATGATCAACTTGTGGAAGTTCTGAAAGAGAAAGGGTATAATATTGCCCGCAGAACGATTGCAAAATACCGTGAGCAGCTTTCCATCCCGGTCGCCCGCCTGCGGAAAGAGCTATAAAAAAATGAATATGGAAAACCGGATTGCCCAGGGGGTGTCTGTTCTGTTTCACCCGATCTTCCTTCCTTTTTATGTCCTGTTGTATCTGATGAACATGAATGATTTGTTCGCAGCGATCTTCACAAGCCGCATTCAATTGATATTACTTGCGACCGTAGTTCTGACCACCATTCTTTGCCCACTTCTTATCCTCTTTTTCCTTCATCGTAGAAACCTGGTCCGGTCATTTTTCCTTAACCAGCGCGAAGAGCGGATCTATCCTCTTCTTACTATGGCGATCTTTTATTATATCACTTATTACGTAATGAAAGGAATCACCGCTTCCCTCTTCTTCAACTTTTATATGCTTGGTGCCACGTTGCTCGCAGTGGTCGCTTTAATCATTTCCTTTTATTATAAAATCAGCCTTCACATGTTAAGTTGGGGAGGATGCCTGGGAATGTTATTCGGACTGGTTATCAGCTTCGGGTTCGATATGTTCTGGCCTGTATCCGTAACGATTGCTATAGTCGGC
>JAUZOW010000074.1 GCA_030706225.1 Bacteroidota bacterium
AATTACGACATCGGCGTTACATATCTGTGAACATCGTCATCCGTGATTTCCCGGTCACAAAGGATAACCATACGCTCTATGACATTACGCAGTTCGCGGACATTGCCGGTCCATTTCATTTTTTGCAGCTCAGTGATGGCTTTTTCCGAGACCGGCATCAGAGCTTTTCCCTGGTGTTCACAGATCTCGGTGATAAAATGCCGGACAAGCAAAGGGATATCATCCAGCCGGTGGTTTAGAGGAGGTACATCGATGATGATGACACTCAATCGGTGATAAAGGTCTTCGCGGAAATTCTTTTTCTCAATCTCTTCTTTCAGGTTTTTATTGGAAGCAGCGATCACCCTGACATCCACCGTGATCTCTTTTTCCCCTCCTACGCGGGTGATCCGGTTGTCCTGTAACGCTCTGAGAACCTTCGCTTGTGCTGAAAGACTCATGTCGCCGATTTCGTCCAAAAACAACGTTCCGCCAGTGGCCAGCTCGAAATCTCCTTTCTTTTGCCGGATAGCGGAAGTAAAAGAGCCTTTTTCATGTCCAAACAGATTGCTTTCGATCAGTTCGGATGGGATAGCGGCACAATTTACTTCGATAAAAGGGCCATCCGACCGCTTGCTTAACGCATGCAGCCATCTTGCAACCAATTCTTTCCCGGTACCGTTATCGCCGGTAATCAGAACTTTTGCATCGGTTGGCGCTACTTTCTCAATCAATTCCTTAACCTGTTTTATCGGTTCCGATTCGCCGATGATTTCCGTCGTTCCGGAAATCTTCCGCTTCAGGGTCCTGGTTTCATCAATGAGGGAAGAATGATCTATGGCATTCCGGATCGTTACCAAAAGACGGTTCAAATCAATAGGCTTAGCTATATAGTCGTAAGCACCTTTTTTAATCGCTTCTACTGCAGTTTCAATGGTACCATGTCCGGAGATCATAATCACCGGGGTATCGGAAAGCTTTAAAAGATGATCCAGGACTTCCATCCCGTCCATTTTAGGCATTTTAATGTCGCATAAGATTGCATCATACCGCGTCGCTCCAGCCAGTTTCAGCGCTTCCAGTCCATCCGGCGCATCATCTACAATGAATTTTTCATATTCAAGGATCTCCCGCAATGTGCTGCGAATACTTTTTTCATCATCAATCACCAGAATCTTAGCCATAATATGTGTAATATTGGGGAATCAAAGATAGATACAATTTTATTCAGGAAAGAGGAATTATGAGAAAGGAAAGAAAAACCGGAATCAATTCTCTGAAATTTTTAATTTCAAATTCCAGGTTTATTATTCATTATTATTTTCTTTTCTTCCTGTTCTGCTTTATCTCTTTTCATTCTTTTTCGCAAAGCAAGGAAATCGCTAACCTCCGTTACCCATGGGCAGGTGGACTGAATTCCTGTCAGTTCGGAACGATTGACCTCAACCTGGACGGTATACCTGATCTGGTTATTTTCGACCGGCATGGGAACCGGATTCTTCCCTTTATCAATGAGGGTATTAAAGATACGATCCGGTACACCTATCATCCGGAATATGTCTCATATTTTCCTGATCTGCACGATTGGGTAATCTTTGCCGATTACGACGGCGACGGGAAGCAGGATATCTTTACTTACAGTCTGGGAGGAACCAGAGTTTTCCATAATGTCTCTAAAACCACGCTGAAATTTAAACTGGTAACCAATCTGCTGACTTCATTTTATTATACCGGACAGGTAGGAATACTCATGACCCCCGTAGATTATCCCGGAATTGCAGATATCGACGGCGATGGTGATCTCGATATTGTCACATTTTTTGGTTTGGGCTCTTATGTGGAGTACCATAAGAATTTATCGATGGAAACCTATGGAAACGCCGACAGTCTTGACTTTAGGCTCACCGATAAATGCTGGGGAAACTTCAGGGAAAGCGAAGGATCCAACCAGATCACACTGGGAATTTCCTGTCCATACAAGAATTCGGATATTCCCGGAATGAATTGCCAGGGGGAGAAAAGACATACCGGATCCACTTTCCTGGTCACCGACCTGAATGGAGACGGGATTAAAGATGTAGTCCTGGGAGATGTTGACTTTCCGGATCTTATTTCGATGATAAACGGGGGGACAAAGGATTCCGCGAATATGATCAGTCAGGATTCACTTTTCCCAAACCATTCCCATCCGTCGAAAATCTTCTCATTTCTCTCTGCCCAGCTGATTGATCCGGATAACAACGGTGTTCCCGACCTGGTCATTTCACCTTTTGATCCGAACCTGTTAACCGCTGAAAATGCCAAGAGTGTCTGGTTTTATCATAATAACGGTACAGCCGGCAACCCTGACTTTCAGTTTGTTACCGATAAATTTTTCCAGGGAGAAATGATCGATGTGGGATCCAATTCTTACCCACTTCTGTATGATGTCAACGGGGATGGCCTAACAGATCTGCTTATCGGAAACCTGGGATATTACGATTCTTCGTATTATTACCAGGGAGTTCTTCATTCGGTTTATACCTCAAAGATTGCCTATTTTAAAAACACCGGGACTGCCAACCATCCGCAATTTACTTTCGTTACCGATGATCTCGGGGGACTTTCCGCTTATCATCTCCAGGGATTATATCCTGCCATGGCCGATCTGAACGGAGATGGAGTTCCTGACTTGCTCCTGGGTAACTCCGATGGATCTCTGATCTATCTGGAAAACCGTGCAGGACTTCACCAGGAACCTGATTTTGGGACTCCCCAGATGAATTTCCAGAATATAAAAGCGGGAGAATTCAGCACACCAAGGTTATTCGATCTGAACAAGGACGGATTACCCGATCTGATTATCGGGGAAAGAGCCGGAAACCTCAATTATTACCGGAACACGGGCTCAGCGAAAAATCCGGTATTTACCTTTATCACGGATAGTCTTGGAAAAATCAATGTAACGAATTATAACCTGTCGTACGACGGTTACAGCACTCCTGACCTTTTCCGGGACTCCGGTGGGAAAACCCGGATGATTGTCGGCTCCGATGAAGGCATTCTTCATTATTATACTGATATAGATGGAAATCTGGAAGGGAAATTCACTGAAAGCGATTCTCTGTTCAGTATATTTTCATCCACACCTGTTTCCATTAAATGCGGAATGCGTACAGCCTGCGACGTCGCCAATCTGACCGATCCCAACCGGATGGACCTGATCACAGGAAATTACTCCGGTGGATTAAATTATTTCTCTTCACAGGAATGGCCAGGAGTATATACTTCCGTTGATGAACACCCAATGATTACATACTGTTCCTTAAATATTTACCCAAATCCGGCAACGGATCAGATTCGCTTTTCTGCCAGTCCAAAACCGGAATGGCAGCACGTCATCGTCGAAATATATAATTCCCTGGGACAAAATGTTTTAACCCGTAATATTACAGATCCTTTTACCAATCCCGTAGATATATCCTCCCTGAAATCCGGGATTTACCTGGTCACGCTGATCCCTGGAAACACCAGTAAAAATGGGACTTCTCTTCACAGTCTGTTTGTGAAATATCCGTAAAAGAAGTCCCCACACTTTTCCTGTTATTATTTTTTTCATATTTAGTTGGATGCCAGCGCTTTAAAAAATATTTAAGCGAAAGTTATCAACAAATGTGTGTTTTTAGTGGAGGAATGTGGAGATTTGTGGAGTTTTTAGATTATATTTACATCCGTTTACAAGACAAATACTCTTCATGACCAATCTGATCGGGGAATTCGAATGTAAGATTGATGACAAAGGGCGGATCATCCTGCCAATGGCTCTGAAGAAACAAATATCTCAGAAGGCACAGGATAAATTTGTCATCAACCGGGGCTTTGAAAAGCACCTGGTTCTTTACCCGATGGATGCATGGAAAGTCATCATTGAAGATGTCAACCGCCTGAATCTTTACAACCGGAAAAATCGAAATTTTGTCCGATACTTTTACCGGGGAGCAACAGAGTTAGCGCTGGACAGCAGCAACCGGCTCCTCTTCCCGAAAAGCCTTCTTGAATATGCAAATATATCCAAGGATGTGATTTTGTTCGCCTATACGAACAGGATTGAAATCTGGGATAAGACTGCTTACGAACAATTGATGACTATTGAACCGGAAGATTTTGCCCTGCTCGCGGAAGAAGTAATGGACAAACCTGATAATAACGAGCTTCCGGAAGATGTTTCATAAAAGTGTCCTCATAAAAGAAAGCATTGACGCTCTGGATATTCATCCGAGCGGCATTTATGCAGATGCCACTTATGGAGGAGGCGGACATTCCCGTGAAATCCTGAGTCATTTGCAAGACGGGAAACTTTTTGCCTTTGATCAGGATGAAGAAGCGCTGGCAAACAAGATAGACGATCCGAGGATTACGCTCATAAACAGCAATTTCCGATACATCCGGAATTTCATGAAGCTCTACCGGGCAATTCCTGTAGATGGCATTCTGGCTGATCTGGGAGTATCCTCCCACCAGTTTGATATTCCCGAACGCGGGTTTTCCACCCGGTTTGAAGGGGAACTGGATATGCGGATGGACCAGCGGCAGGAGGAAAGCGCCAAAGACATCATCAACCGGTATGATGAATCAAAGATTGCTGAAATCCTTTCCCGGTACGGTGAGATCCGGAATGCCGGAAAAGCTGCAAAGCTGATCTTTAATGCCCGTAAATCAGAGCCAATAAACACAACCTCCCGGCTTAAAGAGATTCTGACTCCGTGTACGGTCAAAGGCAGTGAAAATAAATTTTTCGCCCAGGTCTTCCAGGCCCTGCGGATTGAAGTAAATCAGGAACTGGAAGCATTAAAAGAATTTCTGGAACAATCGGTAAGCATTCTAAGGCCGGGTGGAAAATTGGTGATTATCTCCTATCATTCTCTGGAGGACCGGCTTGTAAAAGATTATTTCCGTTCAGGGAATTTTGAAGGAGAAATAAAAAAGGATTTCTTCGGAAACCCGATCGTACCTCTGAAGATCATCACAAGGAAACCTGTTGTTCCCTCTTCCGATGAGGTCATGAAAAATCCCAGAGCACGCAGCGGCCGCATGAGAGTCGCCGAAAAGATCTGAAAATGGAAGAAACGCAGAATAACGAAACCGAACCGATTACCTCTGAGCAGGAGGTTCGTCCTGTCAAAAAGCAGAAACGCATGAGAAAATCAATTCATGATGTTCTCGGCGGCGATGTGCTTTCCAGGGAACTTGTTTTGCGGAATTTCCCATTGTTGCTGTATATAAGCGTCCTTGCCATGCTCTATATCGGCAATACTTATTATTCGGAAAAGACTTATAAGAAAATCGAAAAGGTAACCGCAGAGCTTAAAGAACTCCGGTTTCAGTATATCACGACCAAATCCGGACTGATGTATTTTACTAAACAGACGGAGATCGAAAAAAGAGCTCAGGGCATCGGACTAAAAGAACCGGTTCTTCCGCCCTATAAGATCTATTATTCCAAAAGAATGATGGGTAATGTGAAAGATTCAGCACAGGAACAGAAGCAGGATGAAAAACATTAAAAAAGATATAATGCTTCGTGCCTACTTCGTGTATGTAGGTATTCTCCTTTTTGGGCTGGCCATTTTGGGAAAAGCTCTCTATATCCAGTATTTTGAAGGCCCTGCATTAATGGAAAAAGCAAAGAAACAGGAGATGAGGCTGTTCGATGTGGAAGCAATGCGGGGAAATATCTGCTCGGATGATGGAACCCTTTTAGCTACTTCCATCCCCATTTTTGATGTAAGGATGGATGTAAGTTCCGAGAATATTTCCGATGATTATTTCAAAGAAAATATCGATTCTCTTTCTCTTTGCCTTTCTCATCTATTTCAGGATAAAAGGCAATCCGAATACAAGAAAATGCTTTGGGAAGCCCGCAGGAACGGAGAACGTTACACACTGATCCAGCGGCATATCACCTATCCGGAACTCAGGCAAATGAGGCAATTTCCCATTTTCCGCCTGGGCAAATATAAGGGAGGATTGATTGTAATTCCGTCATATCGTCGTGAATTCCCATATAAAGATCTCGGAGCCAGAACCATCGGTTATGAAAGTGTGGAGGATCCCGGAAAAGTGAAAGTCGGACTGGAAGGTTATTATACCCAGAGCCTTCAGGGGATCAACGGGAAAAGGCTGGAACGCAGGATCGGTAACGGAGCCTGGATGCCAGTAGATGTTGAAAACCAAGTAGAACCGCAAAACGGGGAAGATATCATAACAACCCTTGATATCAATCTCCAGGATCTTGTCGAATCAGCACTGAAGGATCAGTTGATCCAGGATAGTGCCAATCATGGTTGCGCTGTGGTTATGGAAGTCAAGACCGGTTATATCAAAGCTATTGCTAACCTGGGACGTACCAAGCAGGGAACTTACGAGGAAGTATTCAATTACGCTGTTGGAGAAGCTACTGAACCGGGATCAACATTTAAACTTGCTTCTTTCCTGGTCGCGCTGGAAGACAATAAAATCAACCTGAATACTCCAGTATCCTGCGCAGGAGGATTTGTTATGTACCATGGTCGCAAGATGAGTGATTCCCATTCAGGATTAGGTACTATAACAGCCCAGCAGGCATTTGAAAAATCCTCAAATGTCGGAACATCAAAGCTCATTTATGCCACTTACGCGAATGATCCTCAGAAATATATCGATGGCCTTTACCGGTTAGGAATACAGAAACCTCTGAACCTTCAGATCGGAGGGGAAGCCCGACCCTATATCAAAAACACCCGGAGTAAATGGTGGTCGGCAGTCTCTCTCCCCTGGATGTCGGTAGGATACGAAGTGGCTTTGTCCCCTGTTCAGATCCTGACTCTCTACAACGCCATTGCCAATAACGGGAAAATGGTAAAACCTCTTTTTGTCAAGGAAATCCGCAGGAACGGCGAAATAGTCCAGTCATTCAGTTCTCAGGTCATCAACCCGGCTATCTGCTCTCCCTCAACCCTTGAAAAAGCAAAGATTCTTCTGGAAGGTGTTGTTTTACGAGGAACTGCAAGCCTCATCAATAATCCAATTTACAAGATAGCAGGTAAAACGGGGACTGCCCAGCTTGCACAAAATAACAGGGGTTATAATCAGGATTCCAAACAGGTACGGTACAAAGGTTCATTTGTAGGTTATTTTCCTGCTGATAATCCAAAGTATTCCATCATCGTGGTTATCCATGATCCCCGAAGAGGTAAGTTTTACGGATCCCAGGTAGCAGCGCCGGTCTTTAAAGAAATCGCCGACCGGATCTATGCCAGCATGATAACCATCGACAATCCTCCTAAACGGGATACTGCAAGCATATTCTTACCCTATGCCGACGCAGGATTACAAAAAGATCTTACAGAAGTGTACAGCACGCTTTCAATACCGTTCAAACCGGCAAATCCTGCAGCAATCTGGGCGAAACCTCTCCTGGCTAATTCAGAAGTCGTCATCGAACCGGAACATATCCGCCAGGGTACAATGCCGGATGTTATCGGAATGGGAATTAAAGACGCTCTGTATATTCTGGAACAAATGGGACTGAGAGTACGGGTTACAGGTAAAGGAACCGTGATCCGGCAATCGATTCCACCCGGTCAAAGAGTGGCAAAAGCAGAAATCGTAGTTCTGGATTTGGGAACGACATAGTAATTAATGAAATCGAAAAATGGCTAAAAAGCTGAATGAATTAACGGCAGGTGCGGGGATCATTGAGATCAAGGGAGCTACAGATATCGAAATCAGTTCCTTGGAATTCGATTCCAGAAAAGCAGGT
The DNA here is from genome assembly GCA_030706225.1 of Bacteroidota bacterium. Classification (GTDB taxonomy): domain Bacteria; phylum Bacteroidota; class Bacteroidia; order Bacteroidales; family FEN-979; genus JAUZOW01. The sequence continues at coordinate 7,760 of JAUZOW010000074.1, forward strand.
CAAGGCTCTTTGTTCTTCGCCATCCGGGGAACCGTATCCGACGGTCATAAATTCATTGCACAGGCAGTTGCACAGGGAGCTTCAGCTATCGTTTGCGAAGAATTCCCTGAAAAAATATACAGTGCGGTCACATATATTCTGGTCATGAACAGCAAATATGCTGAAGGGATCATGTCCGGCCATTTCTGGGATAATCCATCTTTAAAGCTGACTCTTGTCGGTGTAACCGGTACCAATGGAAAGACTACAACCGCTACCCTGCTTTATGAATTATTCAAATCTCTGGGATACCGGGCCGGACTGATCTCGACCATTGAAAACCGTATTGCTGATGAAGTGGTTCCTGCTGACCACACCACTCCGGATCCTTTGCAGCTGAATGAGCTGATGGCTGAAATGCTGGAAAAAGGATGCACCTATTGCTTTATGGAAGTCAGCTCACATGCCATTGATCAGCAAAGAATCGCCGGATTAAACTTTAAAGGAGGCATATTCACCAACATAACCCATGACCACCTGGATTATCACAAAACATTTGCCGCCTATCTTAAAGCTAAAAAAACCTTTTTCGACAATCTTCCACCGGATGCCTTTGCACTGGTCAATAAAGACGATAAGAACGGGTTGGTCATGGCTCAGAACACGCAGGCAAAGGTATATACATACAGTCTGAGAGCCCTCGCGGATTTCCGTTGCCGTATTATTGAAAACCACTTCGATGGTCTTCAGCTTAATATCGATGGAACCGATTGCTGGTTCCGGCTGATCGGTGAATTCAATGCATATAATCTTTTAGTGATCTATGCTACCGCGGTCATCCTGGGAGAAGACAGAAACAAGGTACTTACTGAAATGAGCCGTTTCGAACCGGTTAACGGTCGTTTCAATTCCATACGCTCAGCTTCCGGAATAACGGCAATCGTAGATTATGCACACACACCGGATGCATTGCAGAATGTACTTGAAACCATCCATGCCATTCGTTCGAAGAATGAACGGATCATTACAGTGGTGGGCGCAGGTGGAAACCGCGACAGAACCAAAAGACCGATCATGGCATCTATATCCTGCCGCCTCAGCGACCATCTCATTCTTACATCCGACAATCCAAGATTCGAAGAACCGGGAGATATACTCAAAGAAATGGAAGCAGGCCTGGAACCGGAAGATAAATCCAAAGTGCTTGTCATTGAAAATCGCAGGGAAGCTATCCGTACAGCCTGTGCTCTGGCAAAACCCGGGGATATCATTCTGGTTGCAGGAAAAGGACATGAAACGTATCAGGATATTAAAGGAATCAAACATCATTTTGATGATAAAGAAGTACTTAAAGAAGCGCTGGGAATAAATGATTAATACCATTCAGAAAAACAGGGACTATGTTATACTATCTGTTCACATGGCTTGACAAAGCCTATCATTTTCCAGGAGCCGGAGTGTTTCAGTACATCTCCTTCCGTGCAGGGATGGCTATCATTACATCTCTGTTTATCTCATTGATCATTGGGAAGAGGGTTATCAATTTCCTGAGAGTAAAACAAGTTGGTGAAACCATCCGGGATCTGGGGCTGGATGGACAGATGGAAAAGAAAGGCACTCCCACAATGGGCGGGATTATCATTCTGGCTGCCATTCTGATCCCAACTCTGTTGTTTGCCAAAATCCTCAACATATATATTATTCTCATCCTGGTAGCTACCATTTGGCTGGGTCTTATCGGATTCATCGACGACTATATCAAGGTTTTCAAAAAGGATAAAAAAGGACTTGCAGGCAAATTCAAGGTTCTGGGTCAGATCATTCTTGGATTGATCGTCGGAACGACCATGTTCTTTGATAAAGATGTTGTGATCCGGGAAAAAATAAGAACTCAGGCTTATGTACCTTCTTCCGAGATATTTACAATGGAAAGCAAAACCGACCGGTCAAAAATTTATTCAAAAGTTCCGGTCAGATCCACAAAAACAACAATCCCTTTTCTGAAGAACAATGAATTCGATTATGCCATGCTGATCTCATGGCTGGGATCGGGAATGAAAAAATGGTCATTCCTGGTCTTTATTCCTATTATGATCTTCATCATCATAGCTGTTTCAAACGGGGCGAATCTGACCGATGGGTTGGATGGACTCGCCACAGGCAGTTCGGCTATTATCGGATTAACACTGGCTGTACTTGCGTATATATCCGGTAATATCGTTTTTGCCAGCTATCTGAATATCATGTATATACCAAATACCGGAGAGCTGGTGGTCTTCAGCAGCGCGCTGATCGGAGCCTGTATTGGGTTTCTCTGGTATAATTCTTACCCGGCGCAGGTTTTCATGGGAGATACAGGAAGTCTTGCCCTGGGTGGCATCATTGCTGTGTTTTCCATCATGATCCGGAAAGAGATCATGATCCCTATCTTCTGCGGAATTTTTGTAGCCGAAAGTCTTTCCGTAGTTCTCCAGGTTGGATATTTCAAGCTTTCAAGATGGAGAACAGGCACCGGAAAAAGGATCTTTTTGATGTCACCTCTTCATCATCATTACCAATTGAAGGGGTATCATGAATCAAAAATTGTATTGAGGTTTTTTATTGTCGGCATTATGCTGGCTGTTCTCGCGATTGTTACTTTGAAGATACGATAGTTACTCTTGAAGAAATTGAACAAAACAAATTAAAAACAGGATTAATGACATTAGAAACACTGGCATTGCAAGGACATTCCACAGTGAGCCGTTCGATGGCATCGGCAATCGGAAACAAGGTGAGTGAAATGCGTAAAGCGCTGATTAAAGAGAGTTTTTCCGACTTCAGGCACATGGAACACAGGATGGAGTATGTTGCCAATATTCATGGAATCGAATTCGTCAATGATTCCAGGGCAACCAATGTAAATTCAACCTGGTATGCCCTGGAGACCATGACCAAACCTGTGATCTGGATTGCCGGCGGAGTAGATCATTGCAATGATTTTGAATGTCTTATCCCTATGATTCAGGAAAAGGTCAGAACAATTATCTTACTTGGTCAGAACAATGAACGTCTGCTGGAAACACTTCGTCCGCTCGAAAAGCCCATTACAGAATGTATGACCATGGAGGAAGCTGTTGAGACAGCTTATGATAAGGGAAGAAGCGGAGAAGTTGTCCTCCTTTCTCCAGCATGTGCAAGCTTTGATATTTTTGTGGATTTTGAAGAAAGAGGCAAAGCCTTTAAAGATGCTGTCCGTAAATTATAATTAACCAGGAATGACAAATATTCTGAAAAATATAAAAGGCGACAAAGTAATCTGGGTTGTGGTTGCTTTTTTATCCATTTTTTCATTGCTTGCCGTCTATAGTTCCACCGGTACCCTTGCATATCGGAAACAGGGCGGCAACACCGAATATTATCTTTTCAAGCATTTCCTGATTCTGGCTTTCGGTCTGGGGATGATGTATATAGCACATATTGTTAAATACACTTATTATTCACGCATTTCACAAATAGGCCTTGTTATTACAGTTCCACTGCTTCTTATTACCCTTATATCCGGTACCAATCTGAATGAAGCCAACCGTTGGCTTACTGTACCTATTGTCAATCTAACCTTTCAGAGTTCTGATGTTGCCAAGCTGTTTTTAATCCTTTATCTTGCGAGAGTATTAAGTAAGAAACAGGAACAAATCAAGAAATTCCGTTCAGGATTTCTTCCGGTCATAGCACCTGCCATTCTTATTTGTTCCCTGATTCTGCCAGCAAATTTTTCAACTGCAGCTCTTCTTTTTGTCACCTGCATGGTTCTTATGTTTGTTGGAAGAATCAATTTAAAATATATTTTTTCACTGATTGGTCTCGGATTTGTTTCAATTGTTCTGATCTTTGTTCTCGCAAAAACAGTTCCGAATATTTTCCCCCGCGGAGAAACCTGGATCAGCCGTGTTGATAATTTCATGCATCAGGAAAAAGCTACTCCTGATGCGAATTACCAGGTCGAACAATCCAAAATAGCAGTGGTTTCAGGAGGATTACTTGGAAAATCACCGGGAAAAAGCACTCAGCGTAACTTTCTTCCTCATCCTTATTCCGATTTTATCTTCGCTATTATCATTGAGGAATATGGGCTTCTCGGAGGAACATTTGTGCTGTTGCTTTATTGTATTCTGTTCTATCGTGTGATCAGGATCGCATCCCGGTGCCAGGGAAATTTCGGATCCTTCCTCTCCATAGGGATTGGATTCAGCCTGGTTTTCCAGGCTATGATCAATATGGCGGTTGCCGTTCACCTTTTTCCGGTAACCGGGCAAACACTTCCGATGATAAGTATGGGAGGAACCTCCATCTGGTTTACCTGCATTTCCATTGGGATCATATTGAGTGTAAGCAGAAGGACTGAGATTGAAACAAAGGATGGAACAGAAATAGAAATTCTGGGAGAAGTTGAAAAAAAAGCCGTTCCGGCATAAAAACAAAAAGGAAAATGACCCGAATTATAATCAGCGGAGGTGGAACCGGAGGACATGTGTTTCCTGCCATAGCGATTGCCAATGCCATTAAGGACAGAGAGCCCGACGCAGATATTCTTTTCATCGGAGCCAGGGGAAGAATGGAAATGGAAAAGGTCCCTGCTGCAGGGTATCCTATAAAGGGCTTATGGATCAGCGGCTTTCAAAGAAGAATGACTCTGAAGAATTTAAGTTTCCCATTTAAAGTGATCAGCAGTTCCTGGAAAGCAGCCGGTATTATCCGGAAATTCAAGCCGGATGTCGTCATTGGCGTTGGTGGTTATGCCAGCGGCCCTACTCTTCGCGAAGCTGCCCGGCAGAAAATTCCCACATTGATCCAGGAACAGAATTCTTATCCTGGAATCACTAATAAGATACTGAGCAAAAAAACGGATGTGATCTGTGTCGCTTATGAAGGAATGGAAAGGTTTTTCCCGAAGGAAAAGATCATTCTTACCGGAAACCCTGTACGTCAGGATATTCTTTCATTGGAAGGAAAAGAAGAAGAAGCGGAAAGATTGTTCGGACTTCATCATGATAAAATGACTTTACTGGTTATTGGCGGAAGCCTTGGCGCCGGTACCATCAATCACTCCACTTCAGAATGTATTGAAAAAGGGATCACTTCACAAGGAATGCAGATTATTTGGCAAACGGGTAAAGCTTATTTTAATACAATGCGTTTAAAATTCCCGAAAGAATCGTACCCT
>JAUZOW010000075.1 GCA_030706225.1 Bacteroidota bacterium
GTATTTTCGCATTCAGGGTACGAAAGAATCAGTGGTCGGGGTGATTAATGACGACCGGAAAGAAAATGATGCATTTTTGAATTTTTCCATCCATTTCCGTGCAATGAGACTTCCGGTTCCTGAAATTCTGGCAACCCATAAGGAACAGAATGTATATATTCTCCAGGATTTAGGTGATATTACACTGTTCAGCCGGCTTTCGGCTCTCCGGAAAGAAGGGCAGGCTTTCCCTGCAGAGATCGTGAATATCTATAAAAAAGCGATTGAATGGCTTCCCCGATTCCAGATCATTGCAAACCGGAAGTTCAATTATTCGAAATGCTATCCCCGGGCGGCTTTCGACCTACAATCGATGATGTGGGACCTGAATTATTTTAAATATTATTTCCTGAAGCTTGCTCATGTAGGATTCGATGAACAAAAGCTGGAAGATGATTTTCACGGTCTGACAGCTTTCCTGATGAAAGCGGATCTGAAGTACTTCATGTACCGCGATTTTCAGTCCCGGAATATCATGCTGGTCAACAATCAACCCTGGTTTATCGATTATCAGGGTGGAAGAAAAGGCCCGTTGCAGTATGACATTGCTTCTCTGCTTTATGATGCAAAAGCCGATATCCCTGAAATAATCCGTACAGAACTTCTTGAGACATATTTGTCTGAAACAGAGAAATATATCCATTTCAACCGGAATGAATTTTTGGAACTTTATTACGGATTTGTTCTGATCCGGATCCTTCAGGCTCTCGGTGCATACGGATTTCGTGGATTTTATGAAAATAAGCCACATTTTCTCCAGAGTATTCCTTATGCCCTGAAGAATATAGATACTCTTCTGAAGGAAAATAAATTCCCTTCACAGGTGCCGGTTCTGAAGGATCTTTTTGAAAAGATCGTTACAAATCCTGCATTTCAGGATTACCGGAAAAAAGAGAATAACCTTCTGGTTACCGTCACGAGCTTTTCATACAAAAAGGGTATTCCGGAAGATCATTCCGGGAATGGGGGAGGATTTACTTTTGATTGCAGGGCTCTTCCCAACCCGGGAAGGCTTGAAGAGTTTAAAACCAAAACCGGAATAGATCGGGAAGTCGTCGCATATCTGATAAAAGAACAGGCAGTGAGGGATTTTATGAATCATTCCTTTGCCCTGGTGGATCAAAGTATCAGAAACTATATCGATCGCGGATTTACCAACCTTTCTGTGAATTTCGGATGTACCGGTGGCCAACACAGGTCGGTTTTCTTTGCGGGACAACTCGCTCAGCATCTACGGCAGGACTTGGGGGTATCTGTTAAATTGATCCATACTGAAATGGAAAAAATAACCGGGAAAAAAGAATATTGACGTGAAAGCAATGATTTTTGCAGCAGGATTGGGTACCCGGCTGAGACCCCTTACGGATACTATGCCGAAAGCGCTCGTTACTTTCAAAGGCAGAACACTCCTTGAAAATGCGATTATGCACCTCCGGTCAGCCGGTGTGACTTCGATCATCATCAATGTCCATCATTTTGCCTCCCAGATCATCGATTTTCTGGATAAGCATGACCGTTTTGGAATGGATATCCGGATTTCCGATGAAAGAGATTATTTGCTCGATACAGGGGGTGGATTGGAAAAAGCTGCACCATTTTTTGATGACGGGAATCCATTTATTGTTTATAATGTAGATGTCATTTCTGATTTGAACCTGGCTTCGGTTATGGAATATCACAACCGGGAGAAAGCGCTTGCTACATTGATTGTACGGGACAGGGTTACATCCCGTTATTTCCTTTTTAATGAGCATAACCTTCTTTGCGGCTGGACGAATGTCAAAACACAGGAGAAAATTTTTACGAAACAGGAAAACGGAGCTCTCCGACTCCTTGCTTTTTCCGGAATTCAAGTTATCGACCCGTCTATTTTCCCTTTGATTACGGAAAAAGGAGCTTTTTCGATTATTAAGGTATACCTGAGACTTTCAACCAGCCATAAAATCCTGGGTTTTGTAGATGACAAATCCTACTGGAAAGATGCAGGCAGATCACTGGAAGACCTAAATAAAGAATAATGGAAAAATTTCTTGAGAAAACTGCCGGATACCTGGTTGAACACTATGGGAATAACCTGGAAAAAGTGTGCATTGTTTTGCCCAACCGGCGGGCCGGATTGTATCTCAAAAAATATTTAGGGGAACGCCTTTCAGCAACAACCTGGGCTCCCGGAATCCTTTCCATTGAGGATTTTATGTCACGTCTTTCCGGCCTAAGCATTTGCGATCCCTTGCAGGTGCTGTTTGAACTTTTTCTGGTTCACCGGGAGATAGAAGGGGAAAACGCTCAATCCTTTGAGGAGTTTGCTCAATGGGGACAACAGTTGATCAGCGATTTCAGGGAGATCGATGAGTACCTGATTGATCCGGACGAGCTTTTCTTGTACCTGGATGAAACCAAGGCATTGACGGTATGGAACCTGAATACAAGGCCTTTAACCGATTTTGAAAAGAATTATCTCCGTTTTTTTCATTCACTGGGAATTTATTATAAAAAACTGGCTGCAATTCTTCTGAATAGTGGAAAGGCCTATTCCGGGCTGATTTTCCGGAAAACAGCCGAGAACATCGAAAAACTGTCAGCCGGATTACCCTGGGATAAGGTGATTTTTGCTGGCTTTAACGCTCTGACAAAAGCAGAAGAGACCGTCATGGATTACCTTTCTGATCACGAAAAGTCTGAATTTTTATGGGATTCTGACCCGTATTACCGCGATGATGAAAAGCAGGAAGCCGGATTTTTTCTTAGAAAATGGGCTAAAAAATGGAAAAATGTCCCTTTCCGTTGGAATGAAGATCATTTCCGGGAAGGATCGAAAGAAGTGAAGGTAACGGGCGTTCCTCTCAATGTAGGACAGGCAAAACTCTGCAGCGAGATTCTGGAAGAGATCATAAAAGAGGGTGGATTTCCTGAAAATACCGCTGTGGTTATGATGGACGAGCAAATGCTTTTCCCGGTTTTGAATTCATTGACATCGAATATCAGGGAACTGAACATCACTATGGGAATGCCACTGAAACAAACTCCTCTGTTCAGTTTGATCGATTCTCTTTTCCGGATGCAGGAAAATGCCCGGAGATTTTCTTCCAATCCGGATTCTCCATCGTTTTATTTCAAGGATGTTATTTTTCTGCTGAATCATCCTTTCCTGAAGAGATTATCAGAAAAGGTTCTGGAAGGCAATCCTTTTGTGCTTGAAGAACAGGTCAGAAACATCACCCGGAGTGGAATCATTTTTCTCAGTAGGGAACAGATCACAGGCGCCAGGGATGAATTGTTTACCGTAAGGCTTGATTTTCTGGATATCTTTTTCCAGTATTGGAAGGATCCGGAAGATGCTCTTCGCTGCCTGAAGCAAATCATCGTTCTTTTCAGGGATAATCTTTTACAACACAAGAATGGCGATGCTGCGGAATACGACAAGGTCGAAATGGAAATTCTGTATTCCTTTTCGAAGCTGATTTCCCAGATTTCGGTCTGGATCAGACGGTTTGATGCCATTACGAATGTTACGGGCTTTGCACGCCTTTTCAGTCAGCTTGCAGGTTCTGTTTCTATTCCGTTTTATGGAGAACCGCTTTGCGGGATCCAGATGATGGGAATGCTGGAAACCCGTACGCTTGACTTTGATCAGGTGATTCTTCTTTCGGCCAATGAAGATCTCCTTCCGGGTGGAAAATCTGTGCAATCCTTCATTCCATACGAAATCAAAAGAGATTTCGGGCTTCCTACATGGCATCATAAAAATTCTATTTATGCCTATCATTTTTACCGCCTGTTACAACATTCAAAAAAAACATACATCCTTTATAATACGGAGCCTGATGAATTGGGAGGAGGAGAGAAAAGCCGGTTTATAAAGCAAATTTCCAATGAATTGAGAGGTTTTAATCCTGAAATCAGGATATCGGAATCTCTTCTGGCAACTCCACCTTCAGGACAAGCGGGAATTCTTTCGGAAAAGATTGTTAAATCTCCGGAAATTCTGGCCATGATTGAAGAGAAAGCCAGACAGGGTTTTGCTCCGACAGCTCTCAACAATTATATTCGTTGCCCGCTGAAATTTTATCTGAATAATATAGCCGGGTTAAAAGAAGAAAAGGAAGCCGAAGAAACGATTGATGTAGCAGTTCTTGGACAGGCTATTCATAAAGCGCTGGAAATTCTTCACCGGAAAAGGACAGGAATTCCTCTTACCGGCGCCGATGCGGATGAAATGATCAAAGAGTCAGCCGTTGCTGTGGATGAGGCGTTTAAAAAACTCTATAAGGGGCCGGATGTAAGGTATGGCAAGAACCTTCTTATTGTCAGGGTCGCATATATCATGGTAAAACGGTACCTGGAATCTGAAAAGAAGGAAATAGAGAACTTAAAAGGGAAACATCAATCCCTGATCGTTAAGCATCTTGAATTGCCGGTTGAATCTTTTATCCTTGTGCCGGTTGGCAATGAATCCAAAAAAGTAAAGCTGAAAGGTTTTATCGATCGTATCGATCAGTTTGGACTACAATGGAGGATCATCGATTATAAATCCGGAACTGTAAATAATGCCGGGCTTTCATTCAAAAGTTGGGAAGATCTTCTGGAGGATGATGCGAAATCCAAATGCATTCAACTTCTGATGTATGCCCTCATGGTTCTTGAAAATTCTCATTCAAAGGATATTATTCCGGGTGTATTTCCCGGGATAGTGTCTCTGAAAAAGATTTCTTCCGGCTTCATGGGACTGAAAATACCTGACGGAGAAGAAAATACACCGCTCACTTCTCAAACACTGGATGAATTCCGGAAAATCCTCATTTCACTCCTCAGCGAGATATTTGATCCGTCTTTGCCTTTCAGTGCAACGGAAAATATAAACCGGTGCAGGTATTGCGAATTTATTTCTTTTTGTGGCCGCTGAATTCGCTTTCCGAGAAGACAATAGCTTCGTAAGTATAGATGTCTGCCGTTTTCCATCCGTCCCATCCGATCCCGGCTTTATCGCGGGCACAATGTCCCAGAAATTCTTCTTTAGTCCAACCGGTCTCTTTGGCAACCTGTGGAAGAAAAGTACCTGCCATATGGCCTTTTCTGATATAGATACCGTGTTTTCCAAGGACGATTTCCCCGATGGAGTTGATCTTCTTCATAGGAGTCAGAACAGAGATCTCAATCTTGATGTTATCTACTTCTGTCGGCTCTACCTGCGGGAAACGTTCGTCCTGCGTGGCTGCAGCGATGGCCATTTCAATGATTACATCATATAAAGGCTCGTCGGCTGTAAATCTCCCGATACATCCGCGGAGCTGGCCTCCTTCTGTCAACGTCACAAAAGCTCCGGCGTGCACTTTAAGCGCCGGTGAAAAACCGGCTGTATCAAAAACCGGCTTTTTATGTTGTTTGATATTTTGCTCCAGCGTACTACGGGCTATGGAAAGCATCTCCATTTTGTCCTTGTCGTTGAAAGAATATCCGGTTTCTTCCTTCTTTTCACTTATTTTATGGCTGACGGCAACCGACCAGTATCCGACTACTTGCGACCGGTCACCATTCTTTGAATCACCGGAGTTTTGATACATTACCGGTGTATATGTGAAGGATGGATCATCACTTGTCATATAAAGAAGGGTGGTGATAGATGTCCACCCGCAGCAACTTGTGGCAAGGTCGGAAATCTCCCGGCTTGCATTGTCTTTCAGGATTTTTGAAAAGGCATCCACGGAATTGGAAAGAATGGCATCACAGGTTCGCTTGTCATTTGCTTTTGCATCATTATAGGCAGGATAATGCGAAAAATCGGTACTGAAGACGAATAGATTGTTTCCTTTTAATAAATAGGGTTTCAGCAACTGGGCGATCTTTTTACACGATTGCTCAGATTGTGTTCCCAGAATAATAGGAACCAGCTTGAAAGATTTTTTTAAATAATACTGAAGGAAGGGAACCTGAACTTCAACCGTATGCTCATATTGTTCCGCATCCTTTTGAAAAGTGAATACGGCATTGCTTTTGATTAGTTGGTTGGCCAGTTCGGTATTTACCTTGACTTTTCCCAGGGGAGTGATATAATCACCTGCATTATAGACAGATGCACCCATAAAAGAAACATGATGGCTTGACCCGATCACAAATACATTGTCGTATGCCTTGTCAGGATCCACCTGATTAAAACTGCTTGCAGCCACAATGCCGGAATATTCATAGCCGGCATGGGGACATATAATAGCAACCACCGAATTCACCGATCGGGGTTTTGCCATTGAGAACATCTCTTTAAGCTTCGCTTTAAGTTCCGAAGGGTCGCCGGGATAAAATCTCCCTGCAGCCCAGGGCTGACGGTCGATGAGGTGTTCATTCCTCTCCTGTGACCGGCACCCTGATCCATTAAATATTGAAAGTGACATTATACAAAGGATATAAATAAACGACCGCATTTTTCGGTATCTTTGAAACTGCTATACAAAGGTAATGTATGTTGCAGAAAAATAAGCCGGTACTTTCATTTTCTTTATTCGTTCTGGGCTTCTCTTCTCTCTTTTTCCAGATCTATCTTCTCCGGGATTTTTTAAGAGTATTTCAGGGTAATGAACTCGTTATCGGGATTGTCCTTTCTAATTGGATGATCTTAACGGCGACAGGCGCTTATCTGGGCCGACTGATTTCCCGTATGAAAAATAAAACAGACTTTATCCGTTTTATTCAGCTCCTTTTTACACTGGTTCCTTTATTAACGATTTTTAAAATCGATCTTTGGGGTATTTCTCTCCCCGCTGGAAGCATTGTTGGAATTACAAAAATTATCACTGTTTCTTTCCTGATTCAGCTTCCCTTTTGCCTGATGAACGGATTTCTTTTCTCTTCCTGTTCATATTTTTCATCCACCTTTTTCCCTTCAGGAAAATATTCCATTCCTTATGCCCTTGAATCCGCCGGCAGCTTTGCCGGTGGATTTGTGGTCAATTTTATCCTTTTGTGGTGGTTTGATGTATATAACGGACTGAGGATCCTTTTTTTAATTAACCTGGCTGTCTGTTTTATCCAGTCGCTGTTCCTTGGAAAGAAGAAAGAATGGATGGTAACGGCTCCGTTGGCTGTCTTCGCAGGTATTGGCGTTTTCCTTCTTAATCCTGAAAAAGAGATTTGCCTGATGCTGTTTCCGGAAGAAGTGATACTTACTCATACTTCTACGCCTTACGGCACAGTTTCCGTTACTCAGCGGGAAGGACAACTGAATTTTTATGAAAACGGACTGTTCCTTCATTCTTCCGGCAATGAGATATCCAATGAGGAATCCGTTCATTTCCCGATGTTACAGCGCCCAAATCCGCAGTCTGTCCTCGTTATTTCCGGCGATCTTCCGGGTATGGCTGCAGAAATCCTGAAATACCCTGTGAAAAATGTGGATTTGCTTGAGATCAATCCTGCATTGGTGAAGACGGAAATAAAATATTCCCGGTTTTCTCAGGATCCGCGGGTTCATATTCAAAATAAAGACGGGCGTTTTTTTATAAAGCGGAATATTCAAAAATATGATGTCATCATTGTTTGTCTTCCAGGTCCATATACATTACAGTTAAACCGTTTTTACAGTGAGGAATTTTTCCGGGAAATCAAAAGCCGGATGAACCCGGATGCCGTTTTTTCCATAAGCCTGCCGGCTTCTTCCAATTATGTCAGCCAGACATCAGCCGGGCTTAACGGTTCAGTCTTCAATACGCTGAAAGCGATATTCCCGGAAGTAAGAATCCTCCCCGGACAAAAGAATTATTTCCTGGCTTCCGATAAGCCGTTGAGCACACAAATCGCCTCTCTTATCAATCTCCGGAAAATTACTGCTATATATGTCAATCCTTATTTCTTTGACGATGGACTTGAAACGGATCGCAGCTTGTTTATTGAGAAAAATCTTGAAGCTCATGCTCCTGTTAATCGTGATTTTCATCCGGTTGCATTCTTCGCTCAACTGGCTTACTGGTCATCTTATTTCCGTTCAGATTATCTTTTTCTTGCCATTGTTACCGGTTTGCTGCTCATTCTCATTCTAGCCAGCCTGAATGTCGTAAGCGTGGGAATGTTTACCGGGGGATTTACCGCTTCATCAGTGGAATTGCTTTTAATGATCTCTTTTCAGGTTATTTATGGTTACCTGTATCAGGTGGCAGGAGTAATAATAATGCTTTTCATGGCAGGATTGGCACTGGGTGCATATTTTGCCCGGAAAGTGTATAAAGATGCATCTGTCGGTAATTATCTGCATATCCAGATAACCATGGCTTTGTATTGCCTGGGATTTCCATTCATTATTCTTGGGCTGGACATCCCTGGAATACCGGAAGGGATGATTTGGGGAGGTTTGGGACTTCTTACCCTGCTGGTTTCACTGCTGACAGGATTTGAATTCTATCTTGCTTCTGAATTAAGAAAGCAATCTTATTCGAAGGTTATATCTGAAAATTATTCTGCCGATTTGTTCGGATCGGCATTTGGTGCACTTTTGACCGGCATCTTGTTTTTCCCCTTGATGGGAATTATAAAAACAGGACTGATTCTTGCCGGAATCAATATGATCAGCGCTATTTTGCTGCTCTTCCTGCGTAAAAAAGCAGTATCTTTATAGGGCTGAATTTTTCCTTTTTAAATTTTTGGAGAAATGGCAAAAAAAATGTCAAAACGGGATTTTCTCCGGTACGGCCTGTTTGCAATGGGCGCATCGGTATTCGGAATAAAATCTTTACGTACGATGGCGAATAACTTTGGTTCCGGATTGGGTGAAATGAATTCTTCACCTGCGGAAAAATTATGGAAATGGAGTAAGGAATCTCCCTATTCTGTTGTGACCCCGAAAGGGATCAAATGCCAGATCTGTCCGAATAATTGCATCATCAGGGAAGGAGAGGACAGCATTTGCCGCACCCATGTAGTAAGCAATAATAAGCTTTATACCATTGCATATGGGAATCCATGTGCGGTTCATATAGATCCCATTGAAAAAAAACCACTTTTGCACTATCTGCCTACTTCCCGGTGCTATTCCATAGCGACAGCCGGATGTACCCTGGGATGTCTGAATTGCCAGAACTGGGATATTTCACAGGAAAGTCCCCGAAAAAGCCGAAATATGGACCTGATGCCTGCCAGAGTAGTGGAAGAAGCAGCAAGCAATGGTTGCCGGTCCATCGCTTACACATATTCTGAACCGATCGCCTTTTATGAATATACCCATGATACCGCAAAGCTGGCAAGAGCAAGAGGAATTAAAAATATTCTCGTCTCCAACGGGTATATCAATGAAAAGCCCTTACGCGACCTTTGTAAGGTACTGGATGCTGCCAATATCGATCTGAAATCTTTCAGTGAAGAGATCTATTCAAAACTGAACGGCGGAGCACTTCAACCTGTCCTGAATACCCTGAAAATAATGAAGGAAGAAGGTGTCTGGCTGGAAATTACTGCTTTGATCGTTCCCCGGTGGACTGACAAGATCGAAATGATCCGGGAAATGTCGGAATGGCTGGTAAAAAACGGTTTCCAGGATACTCCATTGCATTTCAGCAGATTTTTCCCTTTATATAAATTAACCAATCTCCCGTATACTCCGTTGTCAATCCTTCAGCAGGCACATGATGCAGCCGTGAAAGCAGGTATGCATTACGTTTATGTCGGGAATGTACCGGAAATTGAAGGAGAAAACACCCTTTGCCCGAAATGCAAAAAGATTGTGGTCGAAAGAAAGGGATTTACCGTCATTCAGAACAATATCCGGAATTCATGCTGTAAGTATTGCGGAACACGCATTCCGGGCGTCTGGTCCTGATTCCTTTTACTTTTTCGTGAGATCCAAATAAACCGGCAAATGATCGGAGAATCCTCCTTTATAGGAAGGTCCCTGGTATGTCCGGTATAATTTATCACCCATATGCTTTTCATCTTCCTGTAAAAGAAATTTTCCACGAAAAATAGAAGCGTCCGCTTCATGGGTGACATATCCGGATTCCTTTAAAAGAAGTGTTCCGGAAACAATGATCTGATCGAATACCGACCATTTTCCCTGGTACTTGATCGTGCCGCTTCCTGTTGTCCTGAGTTTTCTGAACATAAGGTTATATAACCTGTCTGGAAATATGGATTCCGTAACCGGATTCGCCTGGAGTACATTTTCCAGCGACCTGTCGGCGGGTTCATCGTTAAAATCCCCCATGATGATGATCCCGGGATGATGAACCTTCCGGAACAGGGAGTCTACATATCTTCTCAGGATGGATGCTGCCACTGCTCTTCTTCCCGAAGATTTTTTCGCTCCTCCGCGCCGGGAAGGCCAATGATTCACAAATAAGTGCAAGGTGTCGCCATTTTCCAGAATTCCCTTGGCATACAGAATATCTCTTGTCCGGAGGGAAGAATCCTGAGGAAACCTGACCGCAATAGGAATAGAGTACAAGATGCGAAGCCGTTCCGGACGGTACAACAGTGCAACATCCACACCCCGCAGATCCGGGGAATCGTAGTGGACGACCTGGTATCTGAATGGCCTAAGGGGAGTGCTTGCAGTCAGACAATTCAGTACCCGACGGTTTTCAATTTCACAAAGCCCTACTGCTGCAGGAGGTTCCCCATCACCCATGGCAAGGATGGTTTTTCCCAGATGGTTCAGCTTGCTATAGAATTTCGTATATGTCCATTTCCGGGCGCCGGCCGGGGTAAATTCATCATCGGATTTTGTACTGTCTTTGCCTGGATCATACATGTTTTCAGTATTGTAAAAAGCTATTCTGACAAAATGTCTGCCATTTGTCAAGCGGGATGCTTTGGCATACTTTTCGGTATGTATTCCCCTGGCTTTGGGAGGTGGATAATAAAAAGAAATAATGAAAAGTGTCAACATGGAGAAAATTTGCAGAAATGGTTTCATGATTTGCTGTTTATTCCTTAATCGGTCAGGATTTCAAAAGTGATATCCTTTTCTAAAGAAAATGTTTAACAAAAATTAACTAACTATAAAGTAATAAGGGGAAAGACCCTTCGTTAAAAGGACAACAAATACTAACCTTTGAAAAAGATGACGGTATGAAAAAGTACGTAGTATTAGTTCTTGTAGCACTGGCCGGAGGGGCCACTGCACTTGGGGTAAATACACTTATAGAGAAAAACCGGTCGCAACGGCATCTGGCCGGAACATATGAGCAATTACCGGTAAGACAGGCCAGCTATTTGGCAGGTGCATCATTCAGCCAGCCGGATTTTGAAGATGCTGCTGAAATTTCAGTTCATGCGGTTGTTAACATTAAAACAGAAGCCCAGCGTAAAAGCAGCGTTTATGATGATTTCTTTGATTTCTTTAATATGAGACCCCGCGAAGAATATTCTCCTTATTCAACCATTGGTTCAGGAGTAATTATTTCTTCAGATGGATATATAGTGACAAATAACCATGTGGTTCAGGATGCTGATAAAATTACAGTAACGCTGAATGATAAAAGGGTTTACCAGGGTACTATTGTTGGAACAGATCCCGCAACGGATTTGGCAGTTATTCAAATCGATGAAAAGAATCTTCCGTTTTTGCAATATGGAAATTCAGATGATGTAAGAATCGGCCAGTGGGTACTGGCAGTCGGGAACCCGTTCAATCTGACATCTACTGTCACCGCAGGTATTGTCAGCGCCAAAGCACGTGATATTAATATTTTAGGTCAGCAAGGTAGTATTGAATCCTTTATTCAAACCGATGCTGCTGTTAATCCCGGAAACAGCGGAGGTGCGCTGGTCAACCTTAAGGGGCAACTGATTGGCATCAATGCTGCCATTGCATCCGGTACAGGTAATTATGTGGGTTATTCCTTTGCAATTCCGGTAAATATCGTTAAGAAAGTTGTCGGTGATATTGTGAAAGGTGGAAGAGTACAGAGGGCTTACCTGGGAATATCCTACAGGGAAATTGATGATCAGTTTGCTAAAGATAAAGGATTGTCGCAGGTAATCGGTGTATATGTAGAAGATGTCACAGATGGCGGAGCCGCCGGAAAAGCAGGTTTAAAGAAAGGAGATGTAATTTTCCAGCTGGATAGTTTATCTGTGAACAGCAAATCAGAACTAATGGAAGTTATTGCCCAACACGCACCCGGAGATAAAATTAAAGTTTCCTTTTTCCGTGATGGAAAGAAAATGTCCATACCTGTCGTCCTTCTTGACGAAAGTTCCACCCTTGCCGGTGGCCCTGATAAAGTAATCATCCATGGAGCTACCTTCCAGAAAGTAACCGATATGGAAAGAAAGCGTTTTCAGATCGAAGATGGTTATAAAATTGTACATCTTGACAATGGATTACTGCGGAATGCAGGGATCCGGGAAGGGTTTATTGTTGTTTCCATTGATAAGAAGGTTGTCCGTTCTGCAGAAGATCTGAAAGATGGTCTTACTTCCAGGAAAGGCGGTGTGCTCATCGAAGGAGTATACCCTAACGGAATGAGAGCTTATTATGGAATTGGCTTATAACAGCCATGTTTAGGGGACTTGATTTTGGCCTCCGGATTTGTTATATTTGTATAATACGATCGGAAGAGTTATAAAATTTTGAATTTCAGTATTTTTTAGATGGAGATTTATCATGCGTCAGCTTAAGATATCAAAATCAATAACTAACCGTGAAACGGCTTCTTTGGATAAATATCTTCAGGATATTGGCAAAGA
>JAUZOW010000076.1 GCA_030706225.1 Bacteroidota bacterium
CCGTTAATATTATGCCCTTTCAGCGGGGGAAGCAACTCAAAGGAGAAAAGCGTTCTTTTAGCATTATTAATATGATCAATAACTTTCATTTTCAATAATTGAGATTAGAGTTCAGTAATTTTTCCACCATTTCCAGGCTTATATTTTTCCGTTTTGCATAATCCTGGATTTGATCTTTCCCTATTTTCCCAACAGTAAAATAGGAGGAATCGGGATGAGAGAAATAGAATCCGCTGATAGAGGAAGCCGGGTACATAGCATAGTTTTCGGTCAAACGGATACCGGTATTTTTTTCCACATCGAGGAGGTCGAATAATACTTTTTTTTCGGAATGCTCAGGGCATGCCGGATAACCCGGGGCAGGACGGATTCCCTGGTATTCCTTTTTAAGCAGTGCAGGAAAATCCAATTGTTCTTCGGGAGAATATCCCCAGAATTCTTTGCGAACCCGCTGGTGCATCCTTTCGGCAAAAGCCTCTGCCAGCCGGTCGGCCAGAGCTTTAATCATTATGACAGAATAATCGTCCATTTTGCTTTCATAATGACTTACCCATTCTTCGATACCTAATCCTGCCGTAACAGTGAAAAATCCAAAATAATCGTTTCCTTTTTCACGTGGGGCAATGAAATCACTTAGGGAAAGATTGGGACTTCCCTTTTTTTCCTGATTTCTTAAAAACCGGAAGATGCACCGCGTTCGATTTCTGCTTTCGTCCGGGTAAATCCCGATATCATCGCCGATGGCATTTGCAGGATAAAATCCGATCACTCCCCGTGCTATAATCATTTTTTTGGCGATCATTTCATCCAGCATAACATTAGCATCTTTGAACAGTTTTTTCGCTTCCTTTCCTTTAAGAGTGTCATCCGGAAGAGCCGGATAATGACCGTTCAACTTCCATGTATGGAAGAACATTGACCAGTCGATATATGGATAAATTTCATCCAGCGGATAATCTAAGAAATACTTATTCCCGGTAAAAGATGGCCGGGGAGGAGTGTATTTATCCCAGTTCAGTTTCAAACGGTTCTCTCTGGCTTCTCTCAAAGAAATCCAACTGGATTCCAGCCGGCTGGATTCATACTGTCTCCGGATAGTTTTATATTGTGATTTTATTTGACCGGTATATTCTTTTTTATTTGGGGAAATAAGATTGGCAAGGACTCCGGCGCTTTTTGAGGCATCACGGATATGGATTACCGGACCGGAGTATTGTGAATCGATTTTAACGGCGGTATGGACATCTGAAGTGGTGGCTCCGCCTATAAGAAGCGGGATGGTAAATCCAAGACGCTGCATCTCACGTGCTACATGCACCATTTCATCAAGGGAAGGCGTGATCAGACCGCTTAACCCGATAGCATCTGCATGTTCTTCCACAGCTTTTGCCAGGATTTTTTCCGAAGGGACCATCACCCCAAGGTCAACCACCTTGTAATTATTGCAGGCAAGGATAACCCCGACGATATTTTTTCCGATATCGTGAACATCGCCTTTCACCGTTGCCAGCAGGATTTTACCTGCAGATTTGGGTTTATCCGGATCGTCTGATAATTCCTGTTCAATAATGGGAAGCAGTATTGAAACGGCTTTTTTCATTACCCGGGCGCTTTTTACGACCTGAGGAAGAAACATTTTTCCGGAGCCGAACAAATCTCCCACTTTGTTCATTGCTTCCATCAGAGGACCTTCGATAATCTTCAGGGCTTTGTCATAACAACCCAGCGCTTCAGCAATATCTTCATCGATATGATCGGGATTCCCTTTAATCAATGCATACTTCAGACGATCCCGGACATCGTAATTCCGCCATTCTTCCTGCTCTTTATCTTTTTCCTTCTTTTCTCCCGATTTTACTTTTTCCGCAAAATGAATAAGCCTTTCAACAGCATCTTTACGACGGTCAAGAATGACGTCTTCTACTATTTCGAGTATATCCGGTGGAATGTCGTCATAAACAGGAAGATTGCCTGCATTGACGATTCCCATGTCAAGCCCTGCATGGATAGCATGGAAAAGGAATACGGAATGCATGATTTCCCGGATATAGTCATTGCCGCGGAAGGCAAACGACAGATTGCTGATGCCACCACTGACGTGGGACCAGGGAAGGTTTTCTTTAATCCATTGCGTGGCTCGGATGAAATCAACCGCATAATGATTGTGCTCTTCCATTCCCGTCGCAAGGGTCAGGATATTGGGATCAAAGATGATATCTTCGGGAGGAAACTGGATTTTCCCTGTCAGAAGATCGTAAGCTCTTTTACAAACCCTGATTTTACTTTCATAATCTGTAGCCTGTCCTTTTTCGTCAAAAGCCATGACGATCAATGCTGCACCGTAATTCCGAATCTTTTCAGCTCTTTCAAGAAAGATCTTTTCTCCTTCCTTCAGGCTGATGGAATTGACGATCGGTTTTCCCTGGATGCATTTCAATCCCGTTTCGATCGCTGGCCATCTTGAGGAATCGATCATCACGGGAACTCTTGACACATCCGGATCGGAGGCAAGTGTGTTCAGAAAAGTAGCCATTGCTTTCTCTGCATCGAGTAAAGGATCATCCATATTGATATCGATGACCTGTGCTCCACTGTCAACCTGCTGACGGGCTATTGAAAGCGCTTCCTCGAATTTCCCTTCCCGGATCAGCCGGGCGAATTTCCGGGATCCGCTGACATTCGTTCGTTCACCTATATTAATAAAGTTACTTCCCTCATATATGGTGAGAGGTTCGAGACCACTCAGGCGGAGGCATTTTTCAGGATCAGGGAGTTGACGAGGTGTGGCACTTTTGGCCAGTTTGGCAAACATCCGGATATGATCCGGTGTGGTACCGCAGCAGCCACCTATAATATTTACGAAGCGGTTATCCAGGAAATCACGAATATAAGATGACATCATCTCCGGCGATTCCTTGTATTCTCCAAACTGATCAGGCAATCCAGCATTCGGATATACGCTTATATAATATGGTGCTTCCCGTGAAAGCGTTTCCAGGAAAGGCCTCATATCCCTGGCTCCGAGCGAACAGTTCAATCCGATGGAAAACAAACCGGGATGTGAAAGGGATATCAGGAAAGCTTCAACCGTCTGACCTGATAAAGTACGCCCGCTGGCATCGGCAATGGTTCCGGATATCATTATGGGCAACGGCTTTTCTTTTTCCTTCATGACACTGAAAGCTGCCATTAATGCGGCTTTTGCATTCAATGTATCAAATATGGTCTCGATCAGTAACAGATCCACACCCCCTTCGATTAGCCCTGAGATCTGCTCATGGTAAACCAGATAAAGATCGTCGAAAGTGACTGCCCGGAAAGCAGGATTATTGACATTGGGTGAAAGGGAAGCTGTTTTATTGGTTGGCCCGATGGAACCAGCGACGAAACGAGGTTTTTCGGGTGTCAGAAGAGTGTAATGAGATGCGGTTTCGACAGCAATGGCTGCTGCAGTCCGATTGATCTCCGGAACCAGGGATTCCATTTGGTAATCCGACATGGATATCCGGTTTGCATTAAAAGTATTGGTTTCAATAATATCTGCACCCGCTTCCAGATATTCTTCATGAATATCCCGGATAATTTGGGGTTGTGTCAGACATAAAAGATCATTATTCCCTTTAACGAGTAAAGGATGTTTATTGAAACGTTCTCCACGAAATCCTTTCTCATCCAGATTATAGCGCTGGATCATTGTACCCATAGCGCCATCCAGCACAAGAACGCGTTCTTTTATTTCCCGGAAGATATTCTTCTCCATTATAATTCAAAACTGCTGCTCTTCTGCAGAAATTCCGGCTTTATCTTTTGCCTAAAGCATATACAAAAATGTAATTTCCGATCTTTTCGTAGCTGACTTCAAACTTTCCTGGCTTACTGCCACGCCGGATCTCTGCAAAACATTGTCCGGCGCAAAGATAATCAAACGGTTCGAGAATGATATCCTTTTGGAAATCAATATCCGGCCTGCCGTTTATTTTATAGAGAGCTTCTTTGGCGCCCCAGTATACATATAATTCTTCTGTATTATGATGAAGGGAAGTATGTCTGAGTTCCGGTTCCGAGAGAAAACGCTCCTTAACCCGGTGGATCCGGTCACTCACCTTTTCAATGTCGATGCCAATGCGGTATGACCGGCTGATGATCGCGGCTGCATATTCTCCGGAATGGCTGAGGGAAAGTTCGGTTTCCGGATTATTGACAAGAAATGGTTTCCCGAATTCATTGTATGCCAGGGTATAATTTTTTCCGTAAATCTCTTTCAGAATTCTGCGGCATGCAAGCCACTGTTCCTTTCTGCGCATATTCCGGTACGAATGAACGATTTGATCTTCCAGAGGGGATAACTCCAGACCAGCAATCAGATCATCAGCATTTTCTTCAATTTTCCAGATTCCGGCGACAGTCTCCCGGTCAGGCTTTATGCATCTTTCCAGTGGCATGAACAGCGTACGGTTTATATACCTTATTTTATGTGAATGTCAAAAGTACGATTTAAATGAAAAAATCATTAATTTTGTGCGTTGTTTAAAACCATTAAAAGAACTGATAACTATGGAAAAAGCCGGAACAGAAAAAGACATCAGATATAAAGTAGCAGATATTTCGCTTGCAGATTGGGGTAGGAAAGAAATAGAAATGTCGGAAAAGGAAATGCCAGGTCTGATGGCTGTACGCCGGAAATATGCTTCCCAGAAGCCATTGCAGGGAGCAAGGATCACAGGTTCTTTGCATATGACGATCCAGACGGCTGTTTTGATTGAAACTCTCATTGAATTAGGAGCGGATGTACGCTGGGCAAGTTGCAATATCTTTTCAACCCAGGATCATGCAGCAGCAGCGCTGGCTAAAAAAGGGATTCCCATTTTTGCCTGGAAAGGCGAATCATTGGAAGAATACTGGTGGTGCACTAATCAGGCCCTCAGCTTCCCCGGAGGCAAGGGACCCAATCTGGTAGTAGATGATGGTGGTGATGCAACATTACTCATTCATAAAGGTTTTGAAATAGAAAATAAT
This sequence comes from Bacteroidota bacterium, assembly GCA_030706225.1. GTDB lineage: Bacteria > Bacteroidota > Bacteroidia > Bacteroidales > FEN-979 > JAUZOW01. The sequence goes on from JAUZOW010000076.1 coordinate 5,017, forward strand.
CCTGAATTACTGAAAGAAGAACCTGAACGGGAAGAAGAAAGAGTTATTCTGAATCTTTTACGGTCGGTATATGCAGATAATAAAACCCGCTGGCACTTGTTGGTTCGTGATTGGAAAGGTGTTTCGGAAGAAACAACGACAGGTGTTCACAGACTTTACCAGATGAAGGAAAAAGGAACTCTTCTTGTTCCGGCAATTAATGTGAATGATTCAGTTACCAAATCCAAGTTTGATAATCTGTACGGATGCCGTGAATCGTTGGCAGACGGCATTAAGAGAGCAACAGATGTCATGATCGCAGGAAAGGTTGTCGTTGTTCTTGGGTATGGTGATGTTGGGAAGGGATGTTCCCGTTCCATGAGAGCATATGGAGCCAGAGTACTGGTTACCGAAATCGATCCGATTTGTGCTTTGCAGGCATCCATGGAAGGATTTGAAGTGACAACCATTGAAGAAGCCCTCAGTGAAGGGAATATTTATGTTACAGCTACCGGTAATTGCGATGTGATCACCATTGATCATATGGCACAAATGAAACCGGAATCCATAGTTTGTAATATTGGCCATTTTGATAACGAGATTCAGGTCGACCAGTTGAATTCTTATCCCGGAATAAAGAGAATAAATATCAAGCCTCAGGTTGATAAATATATATTTCCGGATGGCAGAGCCATTTATCTTCTTGCCGAAGGACGTCTGGTGAACCTGGGATGTGCAACCGGTCATCCTTCTTTTGTAATGAGTAACTCATTTACAAATCAGACACTTGCGCAGATGGAACTCTGGAAAAAACGTTTTGATGTAGATGTTTACCGTCTTCCCAAGAATCTTGATGAAGAAGTAGCCCGCTTGCATCTGGATCAGCTGGGTGTACGTTTGACCACTCTGACCAGGAAACAAAGCGATTATATCGGTGTTCCGGTGGAAGGGCCGTTCAAAGCAGATCATTACCGCTATTGATTTCTACGGCAGAATTTTTCTTTAATTATATATATATAGGAGTTGCCCGTCGTAAGAAGTCTGATATTGCTTCAGTGAGTAAGTGGACGGGCCTTTGTACGGAGAACCATCCAGCAGGATATATTTAGATTTGCAGGATGGGCAGGAGGCTGTAAGTCCGGAAGTATCCACGACAATTCGCGCTTTACTCTCACTCCAGTCATAAGGGCAGGCACGATCGTAAGCCATGAATTCATCAGCAGATTTACGGTAAACAAGAATACCCCGGTAACCACCGGTAAGGTAAATCCATCCTCCAACCACATTCAATTCAATATATTCGGTGGAATTCGGATTGATTGAAAAACTAACTGCAACGGTAGGTATGTTGTTGTCTTCTTGTTCTTTTTTACAGGAATTCAGGAGAAAAATTCCTGTAAAAAGAAAAAAAATTATGATATTTGTCCGGTTTTTCATAGTCATATATTAAACGAAAATACGCAAAATATATTATACACGAAAATCGATTGTTAATATTTTAACAGATGAGGTGGGCGGAAAATGAAATATAGATTCAGGAATATAGTATTACTGTTCCTGATTGCGTTTCTTCCTCTTACGTCCTGTGCTATTTTTAAGAGATCTAACGGTGTCAATAAGAATAAGATAGAAAGAGAGAAAGCCAGGCGGGAAAAAGCTAATGACAAAAAGTATCAGGATGCCGTTCGTCAGCATCAGAAAAATCAATCAAAAGAAACACGGTTAATGATGAAACAAAGCCGTAAAAATGCAAAAAAACATACACCTGTAACCCCTAAGAAAGGAAAATGCAGATAAAGGGGAGTTTTCATGGACAATAAAGCAATAGAACTATTTAGAAATATTTTAACTTACTTAGTAGTATTAAAATTCTCTTGGATGATATCTTAAAATATTCATACCTTTACCCTCTTCAAAGCCCCAACGTATTATTTAACATAAATTTATTGATATGTTAAGAAAATTACTATTATCTCTATCTTTTATACTGGCAGCTAATCTGTTAGTATTTTCTCAAACCGGATCCGGTGCCTTAAAAGGCAGAATAACGGATAAATCAACCAAGGAACCGATCCCCTTTGCCAATATAGTTGTTGAAGTAGGAGGTGTCCAGGTTGGTGGCTCCACTTCTGATTTCGATGGAAATTTTCTTATTAAGCCACTCCCTGCAGGTAAAGCTGATCTAAAGGCATCCTATGTAGGGTATACTCCTTATTTAATGAAGGGGCTTGTTATTCTGGCTGATAAGATTCAATTTCAGAATATCGAACTTCAACCTCAGACAACAAATCTTCAGGAAGTAGAAGTAGTGGAATATAAGGTTCCATTAATTTCAAAAGACCAGACAGTTTCCGGTGGTACGGTCACTTCTGAAGAAATTGCCAAAATGGCAAACAAGTCAGCTGACGCAGTTGCTACCACCGTCGGTGGTGTTGGTACGGATGCAAACGGTAATATTACGAGTATGCGTGGTCAGCGTTCCTCCGGTACTGTCTATTATATAGATGGTATGCGTGTCATCGGAGCAAATTCCCTTCCCCAGTCAGCCATCGAGCAGGTGGAAGTTATTCTGGGAGGTACTCCTGCAGCATATGGAGATGCAACAGGTGGTATCATTAGCGTCACAACAAAAGGACCTTCCAGGGATTTTGCAGCCGGTATCGATATGCAGACTTCTAAATTCCTTGACCGTTTCGGATATAACAGAGTTGGGCTAAACCTTACAGGCCCTCTGTTTTCCAAAAAAGATACAGTTCATAAAACCAAAACGCCAATCATGGGTTACTTCGTGGCTGGTGAATTTTCATATCAGAAAGACGGAAGTCCTTCTGCATACCAATTATATAAGGTTAAGGATGATGTTCTCGAACAACTCCGCGATAATCCTTTACGTCTTTCGACTACCGGATCAGGTGTTTTCCTGAACTCTGAATTCCTGACAAAAAATGATCTGGAAAAATCGAAATATTCATTGAATTCAGCCGGAATGAACGTAAACGTTTCCGGAAAACTGGATATCCGCCTTTCTCCTACAATCAATGTCTCTTTCGGAGGTACATACCAATATAATGATGGTAATTCATTCAGCTATACAGGTTCACTCATGGACTGGATGTACAACTATTATTATAAGAGCAGTACCTGGCGTGTCAACGGACGTTTTACACAACGTTTCCCCACAGCTTCTGACAGCAAATCATTTGTAAAGAATGCCTATTATTCCATCGGAGTTGACTTTTCAAGATCTACTTCTGCTACTCAGGATCAGGACTTGAAACAGGATGCCTTTAAATATGGATACGTCGGATCTTTCTCCACTCTTACGGAACGTGCCTACAGCTCAGCCGTGGCACTGGATACGGTATCCAATAAATATGCTTATAAACAGAACGGTTTCCGTGATACTCTTGTTGTTTACAAACCGGGTAACTATAATATTGAATCTGCTAACTGGACTTCTCAATATTACAATTTATTTAATAAATCCGGGTATTATGAAAATCTGGATGAAATCATTGCAAACTATGGTCTTGTTAATGGAATGAGCCCCTATTCAGTGTACGGAACATGGTCAAACGTAGGTTCCCGTACAAATGGATATGCCATGAGCAGTGCCGATCAGTTTTCAGTTCAGGCAAATTTCTCAGCTGACTTTGGTAATCATGAAATCCAGATGGGACTTCAGTACCAGCAACGTTCATCAAGCTATTTCGGTGTTACCGGAACAGGACTCTGGACAGTTATGAGAGGTTTGACAAACGCTCAGTTAAAGGAACTTGATATTTCCAATCCTCAGCTTGTTTACCACGATGGCGTCTTCATGGATACCATTAATTATTATAGGAAATATGCTCCTGTTCTTCAGCGTAATTTTGATATAAACCTTCGTAAAAAACTTGGTCTCCCGGTTGACGGAACTGACTGGATTGATGTTTTTTCATATAATTATGATAAAAACTCCATTAACTATTACGATAAAGATCAGAAACTTCATACCATTGCCTTATCTGATAAACTTTTTAGCCTGGATATGTTCAGCGCAGATGAATTGCTGAATAACGGAGATCAACTTGTATCTTACTATGGTTATGATTATACTGGTAAAAAAATCAGTGGAAAGCCAAGTTTTGAAGACTTCTTTAATGCGTTAGATGCAAATGGAAACTATAAACGTTCCATTGGTGCCTATGAACCTATTTATATGGCCGGTTACATTCAGGATAAATTCGCTTTTAAAGATCTTATTTTTAATGTTGGGGTTCGTTTAGACCGTTTTGATGCGAACCAGCTGGTTTTGAAAGATCCTTATTTGCTGTATGAAGCAAAAACAGCGGGTGAAGTTACTGAAATCAATGGAGAAGCAGTCAAGCATCCTTCAAGCATCGGCAATGATTATGTTGTTTATGTAGATGATGCAACAAATCCCTCTGCTATTGTTGGGTACCGTTCTGGAAACAACTGGTATAATGCTGACGGAACTCAGATTACGGATCCTAAAATTCTTGATAAAGGAAACGGAATCCAGCCTTACCTTGTAAATGCAAGCGACAAAACCATTAAGGCAAGTGCTTTTAAGGATTATACACCGCAGACAAATGTAATGCCTCGTATTTCCTTCTCTTTCCCGATTTCTGATGACGCTTTGTTCTATGCACATTATGACATTCTGACTCAGCGTCCGACAACCGGTGTGCGTTTTGACCCGATAGCTTACTATTTTCTTGATGTAAGAGGATCATCCGGTACATTAAATAACCCCGATCTGAAACCTGAAAAAACGATCGATTATGAATTAGGTTTCCAGCAAAAGATCAACAACGCTTCTTCTATCAAACTTTCAGGATTCTATCGTGAAATGCGTGATCAGATTCAGCAGTACCGTGTCAGTGGCGCTTATCCAAAGACTTATTATTCTTATACAAACATTGACTTTGGAACGGTAAAGGGATTAACCCTTACATATGACCTTCGTCGTACCAGCAATGCACGTGTAAGATTCAACTATACATTACAGTTTGCTGATGGTACCGGATCAGATGCTAATGCCGCATCTTCCATTGTTCGTTCAGATGAACCGAACCTTCGTACCATGAACCCATTGAACTTTGACCGTCGTCATTCTTTTAATGTAAGTTTTGACTATCGTTTTGGCAGTGGTAAAGAATACAACGGACCGGTAATAGAACGGAAGAAGAGCGGGAAATCCCCGATTCAGGTTCTTTCCAATCTGGGTGCCAACCTGACTCTAACGGGTGGATCCGGAACACCGTATACAAAGTCAAGTAAAATTATGCCGTACGGAGCTATGGGTCCCATCCTTGGATCCATCAACGGATCACGCCTTCCCTGGCAGTTCCTGCTGAACCTCCGTATTGATAAAGATTTCGATATTGCAATGGGAAAAAACAAGAAAAAACAAGGTACTATCAATGTTTATCTTGAAATTCTTAACCTGTTAAATACACGGAATGTTACGGGCGTTTACCCGGCAACCGGTTCACCGACTGATGATGGTTACCTCTCAGCAGCTGAATATCAGAATCAGATCAGCCAACAGGTCAATGAAGAATCTTTCAGGGATTTATATTCAATCTATATCGATAATCCCTATAACTTCAGTACTCCAAGACAGACCAGACTTGGCCTTATGTTCAACTTCTGATATGAATTATTTCTAACTTAATGACAAGAAACAGCACGTATATTAAAAATACCGGAATTATGAAAAGTATATTTCGCTTTATTTTGGTTTCACTTTGCTTGGTTTTGATATTCGGGACAACAACATATGCCCGCGAATTTCATGGGCAGGGTGGCACTAAAAGCTCGAATATCATTAAAGAAACCGCAGCTGGTTGCGAACCGGGTTCCAATTATAAATATCTTGATATAAATAATGTACGGACCCTGATTTATTCGTACGGTAACGGTTGGTTTTTGGAAAATGCAGAATATGAAATCCCGAAAGGATCCAAAAAAACTTCAATGTTCTCCATGTCCCTCTGGATTGGAGGTATTGATGTTAATAACAACCTGAAATTGGCTGCTTACAGATATGGCCAGGGTCCTACCAATGGAACATCTCATACCAAAAATGATTTCTGGCCAGGTCCGTTATCAATCGATGGAACTGCTTCTGTTGATGAAGAAACCTGCGCAAAATATGATAAACTTTTTCCGATAACAAGGGAAGAAGTTCAGGAATTTCTCGCATGGTTCGATAATAAATCGGAATTTCCGAATTATACTATTCCTAAAGATATTACCGATTGGCCTGCTCATGGCGACGTTTCAAAAGGACAGGCTTATTATCTGGCTCCTTTCTTTGATGCAAATGGCGATGGTGTTTATGAACCTGAAGATGGAGATTATCCTTACTATGATTTTTCAAATGCTCTTTGCCCGAAAAATTTGAAACCTGGCGAAAGAATGAAACGTGCCAAATTACGTAATGGCGAAACAGATGATACATTAGGTATTCTGGTTGATCAGGTTTTAAAAGGTGATCAGACTCTTTGGAGTGTTTTTAATGATAAAGGTAATTACCATTCAGAAACACAGGGTGAACCTATCGGAATTGAAATCCGTGCTCAGGCTTTTGCCTTTGCAACCAATGATGAAATCAATAACATGACCTTCTATAGTTATGAAATCATTAACCGTTCAACCTATTCATTGACCGGAACTTATTTCAGCCAATGGGTTGACCCGGATTTGGGTTGGGCTCAGGACGATTATGTTGGTTGTGATGTAAAACGTGGTCTGGGTTATTGCTATAATGGTAAACCTATTGACGGTAGTGGTCAAACTGAAGCTTATGGAGCTCATCCTCCTGCGATTGGTGTTGACTTCTTCCAGGGACCTTATATGGATCCTGATGGAAGGGATAATCCTAAATTTACAGGAGATTGTTCTATAATTAACAGTGAATATGAAGAAGACCAGATGGCTATCAACGGGGTTAATTTCGGTGATGGTATCATAGATAATGAACGTTACGGGATGCGCCGTTTCGTTTATCATAATAATAACCTTTCCGGTGTTCCTTTATATATGCAGGATCCCGATTATGCTTCACAGTATTATAATTTCCTGCGTGGGATTTGGAGAGATGGTACAAAAATGGTTTATGGTGGCAATGCTCACTATACTGCGGGTGGTTATGGACCTGAATGCGATTTCATGTTCCCGGGTGATTCCGATTCTTGTAATTGGGGTACTAACGGGCAACCACCTAACGGTCCAAAATACTGGACAGAAGAAACTGCAAAGAATAACCCAAGTGACCGTCGTTTCATGCAGTCTGCAGGGCCCTTTACATTGCAGCCAGGTGCCTGTAACTATATTACAGTAGGTATTCCATGGGCAAGATCAACGGGTACGCCTTGGGAATCTGTTCAACTTTTAAGAGTTGTTGATGATAAATGCCAGAGCTTGTTTGATAACTGCTTTGCAGTATTGAATGGACCTAATTCTCCGGATCTGACTATCCAGGAAATGGATAAAAAAATTATCATTTATCTCTCAAACCGGAAAACGAATGATGCCGGTAATAATTATCAGGAAAAATATCAGGAATATGATCCTAATATTCCGAATCCTGACAATCTGGCTCATAATAAACGTAATGACTCATTATATCATTTTGAAGGATA
>JAUZOW010000077.1 GCA_030706225.1 Bacteroidota bacterium
AGAAAATGGGATAAATTCGAACGTATTACCGGACTTGAACCCGGATTTATTAAACGCGATGAAGTAGCCTGTTTCATTACACATCTATGTAAAGATACCCTAAATATACCCTATCAATATGCTTATATATTCAAATACGGAATGGATGTTGCTCCAACAGCCGCCTATATCCAGCTTCCCGAAAATGAAGGGATTAAAATTTTTGCAATCACTGCAGCCGATGACCCGTATGCCCAGATAGAAAACCTTCAGCCGCTTTATGATGATTTTTCAGGAAGAAAAGCATTGTCACTGGTTCTGGAAAAAAGAACCATAACGGAAGATATGGTTCCCATAGCAACCTGCACGAAATTCCAGAGCCGTGATCTGAATAAATTACCTTACAAACCTTCCCTGAAAGACTACGCCGATCTGCATATGCCGAATGGTATTACAGCCCGATATTTCTATTCCGGAACGGAAAAACTGAAAAAAGGAATGCCTGAACAAGGCATGTCGGTTCTGGCAATTACCGATGGTATGTTTGAACTTCTTCCTGCCGATTCTTTGAAAGATGTCTGGTTTGAACAAGGCGAAGGACGTATTGTCATGGGACTCCAGAAAGCAATTAGAATCGACAGCCTTCATATATTTGCTGCTTCAAATCCACAGAGAAGTCCTGTTTCATTTTCTCTCTGGGCATCTGATAAGGAAACCATGCCTTCGGTTTCAGGAGATCCGAAATCACAGGGATGGCAATATCTTACCTATGTTCCTCAGGTTAATATCCTGGGTAATACAAAATATGTCTTCTCTGTCGATCTTTCATCCGGAAAAGTTTCTCCTTACAAATGGCTGATGTGGGTAAGCAATGAAACCGGCCATGGACCGTATATTTTCAGGGAAGTAGATGTTTTTGAAAAATGATCCAGCATGAAAAAGAAAACAGATCCGGAGGATGTGAAGAAGCTTGAAAAAGCAGAAATCATCCTGCAAAACATCCGGAATTTTTGTGCTTATCAGGAACGGAATATCCCTGAAATTGAGGAAAAACTTAAAAAATGGATGGTCGACGACGATAAAATTCCGGAAATCATCCATCAATTAAAAGAAGAAAATTACCTGGACGAATTCAGATATGCCCGGCTTTACACCAGCGGAAAATTACGAATCAAAAAATGGGGTAAGAAAAAGATTGAGTTCGAATTACGGAAAAAAGGATTACCCGCACAGGCGATCGAGGAGGGCCTTTCTGCCATCGATGAAGATGAATACAGGGAAATCCTCACTTCTTTGATCCTTGAGAAGAATAAGGAAATTAAAGGGTCAAAAAGCTTGAATAACCGGCAAAAAATTATCAACTTTGTATTAAATAAAGGATTTGAGATAGATCTGATCCTGAATATTATAAAACAATTGAAATTCTGAGAAATGGTTACGCAGGAAAACATGAAAGACCTTCAGCTTCGGCTTGAAGCTCTAAGGAGGTATCTTTGACATTGATAAGAAACTTTCAGAAATAAAAGAAGAAGAAGAACTCACCCAGGCACCTGACTTCTGGAACAATACAAAGGCTGCCGAACAAGTACTGAAATCCATACGGGATAAAAAGATCTGGACTGACTCTTACCAACAGGGAATTTCCAGTTTTGAAGATCTTAAAATAATCTATGATTTTTTCGCTCAGGGTGAAGGCGAGGAAACGGATCTCGACAAACAATATGCATCCACATTGCATATTGTTGAAGAACTTGAGTTTAAAAACATGCTGAGTGGAGAAGAAGACAAGCTCAGCGCAATTGTCCAGATTAATTCGGGGGCAGGTGGTACTGAAAGCCAGGATTGGGCTTCAATGCTGATGCGGATGTATATCCGGTGGGGTGAACGGAATAACTATCAGGTAAAGGAACTCCATATGCAGGAAGGGGATGTGGCAGGACTGAAATCAGTGACTCTTGAATTTGACGGCGACTTTGCCTATGGATATCTTAAAGGAGAAAACGGAGTTCACCGGCTGGTGCGGCTTTCACCTTTTGATTCCAACCATAAGCGACACACATCCTTTGCGTCGGTTTATGCCTATCCGGTGATCGACGATAATATCGTGATCGAAATTAATCCCGCGGATATTACCTGGGATACTTTCCGGTCAAGCGGTCCTGGCGGACAAAATGTTAATAAAGTGGAAACAGCTGTCCGGTTAAAACATGAACCTACCGGTATCGTGATTGAATGCCAGGAAACACGTTCACAGGGGCAAAACCGTGAAAAAGCCCTTCGAATGCTGAAATCCCAGCTTTATGAGATTGAACTCAGGAAGAAAAGAGAAAAGATTGCTGAAATCGAAGACAGCAAAAAGAGGATCGAGTGGGGAAGCCAAATCCGGAGCTATGTCCTTCATCCCTATAAAATGGTCAAAGACCTCCGGACTTCTTTTGAAACTTCGGACACACAGGGTGTCCTCGATGGCGATCTGAATGCTTTTATCAAAGCGTACCTGATGGAATTCGGGAATAGCAAATAAAAAATGTTAAAAATCTATCATAATCCTCTTTGCAGGAAATCCCGAACCGGATTGCAATACCTCCAGTTGAAAGGAGTCCCTTTCGAAATTGTAGAATATATGAAAAAACCCTTGACGGAAGCGGAATTGAAAAAGCTGCTGGTCAAGTTAAATATGAAACCTGCTGAAGTCGTCCGCACACAGGAAGATTATTATAAAAAGAATCTGAAGGGAGGATCTTTCCTTGACCATGAATGGATAAAGATTCTGTCTGAAAATCCACGGTTGCTCAGGCGCCCCATCGTTGAAGGACAGTACAGCGCCGTCATCGGAGATCCCGTTGAAAATATTGATAAACTGATCCAATGATTTAATCCATATTGCCATGAAAACGCGCATTGAAAAAGACACCATGGGGCCGGTTGAAGTTCCTGCCGATAAGTACTGGGGAGCACAAACACAGCGTTCTGTCGGAAATTTTAAAATCGGTGATCCGGCATCCATGCCCATTGAAATCATCCATGCCTTTGCTATCCTTAAAAAAGCTGCGGCGCTGGTGAATTATGATTTGAAAGTATTGCCGGAAGAGAAAATGAAACTTATCGTTGCCGTTTGTGATGAAATTCTGGAAGGTAAACTTGACGACCAGTTCCCGCTGGTCATTTGGCAAACCGGTTCAGGAACACAATCCAATATGAATGTCAACGAAGTGATTGCTAACCGCGCACATGTCCTTAACGGTGGAACTCTGGGTGAAAAAACCATCATACACCCGAACGATGACGTGAATAAATCACAGTCATCCAATGATACTTTTCCTGCAGCCATGAGTATTGCCGCATACAAGATGATTGTAGAAACCACCTTGCCGGGTGTAAAAAAACTTTCAAAAACGCTCCGGGAAAAATCCGAAGAATTTAAGGATATTGTCAAAACAGGACGTACCCACCTTATGGACGCTACTCCCCTGACTCTCGGTCAGGAATTCTCGGGTTATGCCTCACAGCTGGAACATGGTTACAAGGCTCTGGAAAACACACTGGCTCACCTTTCCGAGCTTGCTCTCGGAGGAACTGCCGTTGGAACCGGCTTAAACGCCCCAAAAGGCTATGATGTCATGGTAGCGAAAAAAATCTCCGGGCTGACCGGTTTTCCTTTCGTGACAGCCCCCAATAAATTTGAATCCCTTTCAGCTCACGACGCTATGGTGGAAACATCCGGTGCATTGAAAACCCTTGCAGTAAGCTGTATGCACATTGCTTCCAATATCCGGCTGATGGCTTCCGGCCCGCGTTGCGGAATCGGCGAGATCGCCCTTCCGGAAAATGAACCCGGTTCTTCTATTATGCCAGGAAAAGTAAATCCTACCCAATGCGAAGCGTTAACGATGGTATGTGCCCAGGTGCTTGGTAACGATGTTTCGATCAATATCGGCGGTTTGAGCGGACATTTTCAGCTAAACGTCTTCAAACCGTTAATTATCTTTAACCTACTCCAGTCGGCCCGACTCCTGGGAGAAGCCTGCGTTTCCTTTAACAATAATTGCGTAGCCGGAATTACTCCCAATTTACCAGCTATAAACCGGAACCTTGAAAATTCGCTGATGCTGGTAACTGCTCTGAATCCGATTATCGGTTATGACAATTCGGCAAAAATCGCAAAAAAAGCACATAAGGAAAACAAAACACTTCGGGAAGCAGCACTGGAACTGGGATTGCTTACGGATGAAGAATTCACAAAAGCTGTGGATCCTAAAAAAATGATCGGGCCGAAATAACCGGTAATCCGGTCATTTAAGCATTTCCATTCGTGCTTGCCAGTAAGCTTCATTCCAAATCATATCTTCAAGGGTATGATTCTGCTGAATCGCTTTTTGCTGCACATTCTTGTACCAATCCGGATGGATTCGAATCTGGTTTGACCAATAACGTATTCTTTCCAGCGGAGGTTCAGTGAAATCGTTGATCCTGTTGAACCGGATCTCACGTCTAAGGTTTTCCAAACGGAAAACATATACCTTCCGGATCACTTCTCCCCTGCGCATAATCTGAATTGTATCCGACGGTACAATCGTATCAAATAATTCCCCAAAAGCTTCTTTGGGTGAAGTAAAATCATCACTCGAAACAAGATAATAAGCACTTGTCCCTTTCCTGAGGTTTCCCCGGTCTTTATCAATCCAGTAATATTTATGAATCCGGTTCAACGTTCCCAGGGCATAAACCTTTTTCCCGATTGGTGTTCCGACATAATAATCCAGATTGGCTGCAGGAAACCAACGAAAAGTCAGGATCGGTGCATCAGAGGGATAAGTTTTGCTGATTTTGTCTTTTTCCGCAATCTGTGCAAACTTCTCCCCTGTTTGCCTCCATCCATACATCTGAGCGGAAAAATCCTGTTTAAACCACTTTTCCAACGGTAAGAATCCGAATTTTATCTGCCCGATGCCCAGGATCAAAAGGATCAGAATGACTCCTACCCCGGTTGCTGCCGGCCAGGGAATCAGTTTTTTCTTCTCCCAACTGCTAAGCCATGCTGAAGCAATAAGTATAAAACCGAGGTAAGCCGGTCCGGTCCAGTGTGGCAGCGTCCGATTGAAAAGCGATACGAAAATGAAAACGAGCGAAAGTGGAAGACTGATGAGTAAAAGGACCCATAAATCTTTTCTTTCCAGAAATTTCTTTCCCCGGATGATTGCAACGAACGAAAAAATAATCAGGATAAAATTCACCGGGTTATTATATAAAAACTGCCCTCCGATCTCAGATCCGAAATAATTCCAATGAATCCCGTTCCGTCCCGCTTCTACCCGGCTTTCGTGAAAACTGAAACTGATAAAGTTATTTTGGTAATTCCAGTAAATAACCGGAAAGGATAAAATCATGACAAACAGGAGAGCAAGATATATTTCTTTGGATCTAAACCATTTTCTGTTAAAAAAGAGAATATAAAGAAAAGCCCCCGACAGCAGAAAAACCGAATGATATTTCGACAGCAATGCCAGACCGATGGTAATACCTGCCAAAAGGATGTTCCGGCGGCTTTTTTTTGACAATTCCAGATCGGGAAGAGAGGAAACAAGAAGGTAAAGGCTTAACAACCAGAACAGGGACTGAGGCGTGTCGGGCATTATGAAAGTCCCGGCAATGATGAAACAGTAAAATGAAGCTGAATAAAGTAAAGCAGCATACAACCCTGTAAGCGGGTCTTTGATTTTTTTCCCGGTTTCATAAATAATCCAGGTATTTATTGTCCCGAATATGACGGCCCCCAACCGGAGAAAGAATTCATCGGTAAAATGAAGATTAAGGGTAAAAAACTGGATGATCCATCCAACCATCGGCGGATGATCAAAATGACTCCAATCCGGATAACACGCATAAGTCCAGTAATATACTTCGTCATTCCCAAGGTCCAGCATACCGGCAAGCAATGCACGAATCACCAGGGAAATTCCGATCAGGATCCATAATGCCTGCCTTATTTTTTTCTCCGGTATCATGCGTCCGGCTTATTAAGCTTACGACGATGCTTTTCCCGCTGCCATATAATCAGAATGACCAGAACAAAAAGCGAAGGGATGGCACAAAGCCTGAAAATCCAGGTACGGATCCAATCGATCTCCGCTTTCAGGCCGTTATCGGGCTTTTCTCCGTTATAACGGAAAACAGGGTTCAGATAATACGTTGTTCCCTTCACTACATTTCCATCAGCAAAATATTTCGGGAAAAGGATCTCGGTTCGTACATAGGTATCTTCCGGAGTGATCTTATACCATGCCTGATCTGTCATTTCAGTGGATTTCAGTATTTTCCCGTTCTGTCCTATAAAAGTAAATTTCATAGCTTTCTGGCTGACGGCTACTTTCAGGGTATCCCCCTGAACCTGGACACACCGTACCTTTGGTAACTGGCTGGCAAAAGCTGCTTTCTGCTCAAAGGATTCTCCATTTGCCATGTAAATGTTGGCCCCGAATGCGTTTCCGGATTTCAGGCCGGCGATCAGATCATGAGCCGAAACCGCCGGGGAATTGATGAAGGTTGCACATCTTCCGATCTGGTAAGGATTGGTGATATCATGTGCGTCGTCATCGGCAACAATGAATACCGGATGTCCGGTAGAAAGAGCTGCATCCCACAGATACACCGATCGCCAGTTATGGTTCAAAGCTTCCACCAGATCATAATTCGAAAGAAGTTGCATATTTCTGACGGTATATCCTTTATCCCAGTCAGGATGAGCTAACGCCACCACTTCACTCCGGGAACGGAGCAGATTCAGAATATTCTGCCGGTGATGAATGTTTTGGAAAACCGAAAAATCTTTCCAAAGTACCTCTCTCGCTCCAATCACAAGCTGATGCGTCTTCTGGAATCCAACACCATGTTCATAGCAGGGAATATAGAAAGAGGAATCCTGGAATTTCCGGTCGATCTTCATATAATTGGAAATCTGAAAGGCGTCATAACCGAGTGACCGGTAAGTCTTATATAAAGCCTCATGCGTATTTTTCCGTCCATTGGTCAACCCTCCCCAGCTCCGGGTATGAAAATGGAAATTGACTTTATGCCATTGCGTACTGTCCATCCGGGCATAGGGATTATAGATTTTGTCTCCGGAAAAGGGCTGGGGAAGCGGAAAACTGTATATGGGAGTCATAAAGTACAGAATCAGCTCGGATAAAAAAAGGATGATCAGGATGAGAAAGATCCCTTTCCCCAGATATTTCAAAAAGGTTTTGAATTTTGTCATAATAAGATCTCCGGATATTCCGGAAGACAAATGTAATTAAAATGAACCTCCTCGCCGCAGAGCAGTGTGGTTTCAAAGTAGAAAAATATTTTTATTTTCGTTGCAAGCGACGGGGAATGAGACCATTACATAATGCTCAGCAGGAGATAGAGGTTAAGGACTACAACCAAAATGCCAATCAGGCAGATTACGGCAGAAACATATTTTTTATTGGCATATTTACCCATAACCTTATTTGAAGATGTCAGATATAACTGTATCCCAATAGTAAAAGGCAATTGGATTCCCAGAATCATCTGTGAAATAATAAGGCCCCAATAAGGATCACGGATCAGAAAAATAACCACCATGGCAAAGAAAAGAGAGATGAATACACCGGTCCGGGAATGGCTGTCATGGATATCGTAAGGTTCACCAAAAAATCCTGCGAAGATAGTACCTCCGGCCATTGCCGAAGTAATGGTTGAAGAGACGCCGGCAAAAAGCAAAGCAACGGCAAAAACAACCCCGGCATTGTTACCAAGTAATGGGGCCAGCATTTCTTTAGCTTGCTGCAGTTTATCCACCTGGATATTATGCTGGAAAAAAGTAGCGGCAGCCAGCAGAATCATTGCACTGTTGATAGCCCATCCCACAATCATTGAAAACAGGGTATCGAAAAGTTCATAATCGAGTTGCCGTCGGATCACTTTCTCATCTTCCCGGTTAAACTGGCGGCTCTGAATGATTTCCGAATGGAGGTAAAGGTTATGGGGCATAACAACAGCCCCCAGCACGCTCATGATGATCAGCATAGATCCCTGGGGAATGGATGGTTTTACCCACCCGATACCTGCCGCTCTCCAGTCGATATTTACCAGCGACAACTCATACAGGTATGACAACCCGATGACCGAAACAAATGCAATGATAAACTTCTCAATTTTCCGGTATGAATGGGTAAGCAACATGATGATGACAAAGAGGAAGGTCAGGATCGCACCTGCCGCAATGGGAATTCCAAACAACATGTCCAGTGCAATAGCTGAGCCCAGTATTTCAGCCATGGATGTTGAAACCGAGGCAATCATAGCCGTGGAAAGGACTCCCCGGGAAACCCATTTCGGGGTATACAGGGTGGCTGCTTCCGAAAGGCATTTCCCGGTAGCAATACCAAGGTGAGCAACGTTATGTTGCAAAATAATTAGAATGATTGTGGAAAGAGTTATAACCCAGAGAATCGCATAACCAAATCCCGAGCCTGCCGCAAGATCGGAAGCCCAGTTGCCCGGATCAATAAAACCTACGGTAACAAGAAGACCGGGGCCAATATATTGAAAAATATCTAATCCCCCGAATCGTGGGGCATGGTCCTTGCGGCGAAGGTCTTTCAGGAAATCTTTAATCACTTTCAACTATTTCAGGGTTTCAAAATTACATATTTCATGGATTTCTACCCAACGGATCACCTTTTATCAGGAATGAATATTTGCATTTTTTTACAAAGGATCGTCAGGGTTTTGTATATTTGAATAAAAGAGAATCATACTTAAAAACCAGAGAATATGAAACGTAAATCAACAGCTACCTGGAAAGGCACAGGGAAAGAAGGTTCAGGGAAACTGACTTCAACCAGCGGGGCATTGAAAGACACCCCTTATTCTTTTCATACCCGTTTTGTCAGTGAAGATGGAAAAGCAGGCACAAACCCCGAAGAACTGATTGCAGCTGCACATGCCGGTTGTTTCACAATGGCATTGAGTTTTTCACTGTCCAATGCCGGGTATATCCCCACAGAACTCAATACGGAAGCTTCCGTTGATATCGAGTTTATGACAGATCATTTCGAAATTCAATCCATCCATCTTGACGTTACAGGCAAAGTACCCGGAATCACACCGGAAACCTTTGCCGAAATGGCAGCCGGAGCTAAAGACAATTGCCCGGTATCCAAAGCCCTGAGAGCGGTGAACATTAGTTTAACGGCAAAACTGAATTAGCTTCATTCTGCCTTCTTACTGCATTGACGGGTCAATTTTTCAAGAATCAGACAAAAACTGAAAGTCTTATTCGGGTTAGAAAAAATGGGCACAACGGCATTAATTACGGGAGCTTCCAGTGGAATCGGACTTGAACTGGCTAAAATTCATGCATCCCGCGGTGGCAATCTGGTTCTGGTGGCACGAAGAGAAGAGAAACTGGCAAATCTGAAAGCCGACCTGGAAAAAAAATATGGAGTCTCCGTTCAGTATATTGTAAAAGACCTTTTCATCCCGAATGCTCCGAAAGAGGTTTACGAAGAAGTGGAAAACCGGAATATTACAGTCGATTACCTGATTAATAATGCCGGATTCGGATACTTTGGCATGTTCCGGGAAGCCGACTGGGACAAAGACTTTCAGACGATTGACCTGAACATTACTGTGCTGACTCAGTTCTGCAAGCTTTTCCTGCAGGATATGCTGAAACAAGGAAGCGGAAAAATTATGAATATCGCTTCTTCAGCAGCCTTTCAGCCCGGTCCCAAAATGGCAGTCTATTATGCTACCAAGGCTTATGTGCTTCATTTTTCCGAAGCACTCAATAATGAAGTCCGGAAAATGGGAATTACTGTAACCACCTTATGTCCAGGCCCTACAACTACGGGATTCCCTACGGCTGTGGACAGGACGAACAGCAGGTTATTAAAAATATTATCTTTACCCACTGCCCGGGAGGTGGCAAAGTACGGTTACAAAGCTATGATAAATGGCAGATCCGTTGCTATTTACGGGACGCTCAATACAGTGATGGCTACAAGTGTTCGTTTCATTCCCAGATCCCTGGTAGTTAAAACAGTTCGTCTAATTCAGGAAAAATCAAAACCATGAAAACATTGCGATTTATAATCGGATATATCTTCGGACTCACGATTTTCGGAGTAATTATTCCTCTTCTCATGATTTATATATCTAATGAATTCCCCGGAGATATAATCCCCCGCTTTCCGCTTTATGCCCGTCTCCTGATATCTATTCCCATCTTCCTTTATGGATTGTTTTTCGCTATCTGGTCGAATATTTCCCTGTTTACAACCGGTAAGGGAGGACCTGTTGATTTTTTCGGTGTTTCCATTAGCCCAAGGTCCGAACACCTGGTCATCACCGGCCCTTATAAATACACCCGTAATCCCATGGTTTTCGGGGGACTGTGTATCTATTTTTCTCTGGCTATCTATTTCAATTCCCTTTCCTGCCTTGTATTCTGGCTGATATTTTTCTTCCTCGGAGGAACCTTTCTGAAAATGTCGGAAGAAAAAAGGTTGTTAAAGGATTTTGGCAAGGAATTCCAGGAGTACCGTTCGAAAGTTCCTATGTTCATTCCCCGTTTCAAAAGGAAAAAATAAAATCTTATGAAAACTCTCCGGCTATTGATCATCGGCTTGCTTTTCATTTGTATTCCTCCGGTAATTCAGGGCGGGGAGGTAATAATTCTCCAGACCGGTTGGAAATTTGCCAAGGGTCCCAATGAAAAAGCTTACCTGCCTTCTTTCAACGACTCCCGGTGGCAGGAGGTAAACCTTCCTCACGACTGGGCAATTGAAGGTCCGGTAATTGTCAACGGCGACGGAAGTACCGGAAAACTTCCCTGGAAAGGGGAAGGCTGGTACCGGAAAAAAATGATGATTCCTGCTGAGTATAAAGGGAAAGAAATTTACCTTCTCTGCGACGGAATCATGGCTTTCCCTGAAATCTATATCAATGGTACTCTGGCCGGGAGATGGGATTATGGCTACAGTTCTTTTTACGTGGATATAACACCCTATCTTAAACCTGGCAGGGATAATGTGATCGCTGTTCATGCAGATACACGGAACCATGAAAGCCGTTGGTATCCCGGTGCAGGAATTTACCGGAAAATTCAGATGATCGTGATGAATCCCGTTCACATCAATATCTGGGGGACCTGGGTTTCCACACCCGTCATTAAATCCGGTTATGCACGGATCCGGATCATCAGCTCCGTAAACAATCAATCCTCTTCCGGAAAGGATGTCCGTATCGAAAATATAATCTATGCTCCCAATGGCATGGAAATAGCAAGAACTTCCGGGAGAAGTGTTTTACAAGCCTTACAAAGCAGGGATATTGAAACAACCGCAATTATTTCCAATCCCGAAAAATGGGATGTGGATCATCCGGTACTTTACAAAGTCAAAACGATCGTTTATCTGGGAACAGAGGTTTCCGACAGCTCCTCCCTGAATTTCGGAATCCGTAAGGTCAATGTAACTGCCGACAACGGGCTTTGCCTGAACGACCGGCGCGTTCAAATCAAAGGAGTCGATCTGCATCATGACCAGGGACTGTTAGGTGCTGCTTTTAACGTAAGAGCGGCAGAGCGCCAGCTCGAAATCATGAAATCCATGGGATGTAATGCCATCCGGACAAGTCATAATCCCCCCGCCCCTGAATTACTCGACCTTTGTGATAAAATGGGTTTCCTGGTGTTTGATGAAATATGCGATAAATGGGATAAAACTGCAGATATAACAGATTCAACCCATTTCGATGAATATGCCGGGCGGAATGTCCGGAATTTTGTTCTCCGTGACCGGAATCACCCATCTGTATTTATCTGGAGTGCCGGCAATGAGATCAGTGATGCCCAGAATAATACAAACGACGGGTTTTCGCATTTGCAAACCATGGTCAACTGTTTCCGTAAGTACGATTTGAGCCGGCAGGTGACCATGGCTTGCGATGACCGGAAAAGCATACCCCAGCGTGCATTCGATTTTTACGATGTTCATAGCTGGAATTACGGCCGTAAATATGTCCAGGCCAGGCAACTGGATTCTCATAAAGGAGTTATTATCAGTGAATCTTCTTCTGCCGTAAGTACCCGGGGCTTTTATGAATTACCCTTCCCTGTAAAGAAAACCGACTTTACTTCTTCCCTTCAGGTCAGTTCTTTCGATCTGAATGCTCCTTTATGGGCAGAAATTCCCGACGATGATTTTATGTGGCAACAGGAAGACGATTATGTAGCCGGTGAATTCGTCTGGACCGGCTTCGATTACCTTGGAGAACCAACCCCTTACGATAACCTGTGGACAAATCAAAACAAGCTGGGCGATAGCCTCGCTTCCCGGATCTCCTATTTCGGAATCGTCGATCTCTGCGGTATACCGAAAGATCGGTATTATTTGTACAAAAGCTACTGGAAACCGGATGAGACCACCGTTCATATTCTTCCTCACTGGAACTGGGATAAAAAAGCCCACGATACCATGCCGGTATTTGTGTACACCAACGGTGATTGTGCGGAACTTTCCCTTAATGGAAAATCCTAT
>JAUZOW010000078.1 GCA_030706225.1 Bacteroidota bacterium
ATGGGAATTATTTCAGGACCACAGCACGGTGAATATAAAGTGTATGGAGATACCATTGTCGTTTATGAACCACAAAAGGATTTCCGGGGTAATGACTCCATAAGATATTACATCTATGACACTTATGGAAAACGTTACAATGACACAGCTACCATCTTTATTTCGGTGGGTCCGGAAGTTAACATCACAATCCATAACGCGATTACACCCAATGGTGATGGAATAAATGATACCTGGATCATCGGTGGCATTGAAAATTATCCGGATAATGATGTTCTGATCTTTAACCGTTGGGGAGATAAAGTCAGATCCTATAAGGGATATGATAACAGCTCCAACGTATGGGACGGTACGAACCGGAATGGCGACCCTGTACCCGACGGAACATATTTTTATATCATTCATATTTCTCATGTCGGGAAATATTCCGGATGGATCTTTGTCCGGGCAAATTCTCATTAATATTTTTAACAGACACATGCGATGATACCACAATTCATTATAAAAGAAGGTCTTATGAAAAAGTCAGTAGCGATCTTTGTATGGATGGTCATGTTCTGCATTCAGGGATTTTCTCAGCAAGATCCAATTTTCACACAGTATATGACTAACAAAATGCCGATCAATCCGGCATATACAGGATCAACAGAAGCTCTTTCCCTTGATTTGATTGACAGATTTCAGTGGGTAGGAATCAAGGACGGACCCAATACTATAAACTTCACCGCCAATTGCAATCTCCCGAATGATCATCTGGGAATCGGGCTGTTTTCGTATCGGGATGCACTTGGACCGACAGAAGAAACAGGCCTTATGGGGTCTTTTGCATACCGCATCCTTTTCCCGACAGGAAAATTATGTTTTGGTCTTCAGTTTGGTTTTACTTATCTCAATATCAACTGGGATAAACTGGATCCCGAAACTTCTTCAGATCCCTTGCTGAACAATCAGGTTAAACAAAGAGCGACACCGGATGCAGGATTTGGACTTTATTATTATACGGATCGGTTTTATGTCGGTGTATCTTCCACGCATCTTATGGAAAATAAAATTGTCGTTGCAAAAAATGCTTCCTCGGATCATACTTCTTTCTCAAGACTCATGAGGCATTTTTACGGGATGGCAGGCACAAGCATACCTACTTCTGACAATTTTCTTATCCGTCCGGATCTGCTGTTGAAATATGCAGAAAACTCGAAATTACAAGCCGATATCAGCTGCAATTTCCTGATTAATAAAGTTTTCTGGATCGGCATCGGATACCGTACGGAAAATTGCCTTTTCATGATGGCCGAAGTAGTTGTGGCTAAAAACCTCCATATCGGCTATTCGTTTGATGCATGGGTAAATCAACTGGTATCTTACAATAAAGGTTCACATGAAGTCAGGATTGGCTTTGATATCGATGCCTTTAAGACAAAACGAATGCCGGAGACAAGGATTTTCTGATGAAAATATATTAATGGGATGCATACATTCCCGGAAATGATATTTTCATGCTGATTCTCAATTTTTTTGAAATTCATTGTAGAATCGTGAAAAAGTATTATCTTTGTACTCTCAAATCATTTCTGATCGTTGAAGAAGATGAGGGGACCAAAAGTCCCCTCTTTTATTCTGATAAAATGATTCAAAAAGAAAAAATAGAAGCCCTTGCTGATAATTTCCTGGAAAACCAGGGAATGTTTGTTGTTGATATCCGGGTACAATCAGGTAACAGAATTCTTGTCTTCATGGATGGAGATGGTCCTGTCACCATTGATGATTGCCAGAAACTCAGCCGGTATCTCGAATCTGCTTTAGACAGGGAGAAAGAGGATTTTGAACTGACCGTCTCTTCTGCCGGAGCCGATCGTCCACTTGTTCTTCCACGCCAATTTCCAAAGCACATTGGCCGGATGATTTCGGTGAAAACCAAAGAGGGAGAACTCCTGGAAGGAATTCTAAAAAGTACCCATGAGGATGGGATAGAAATTGAAATTGAAATAAATATTCCCGGAAAAAAGAAAGAAAAAACAACCGTTTGCAAATCTCTTCCTTTTAACGAGCTTGCTTCTGTAAACGTTGTCCTTTCTTTCCATAAGAAATAAGAAAAATAAATCCGATAACCAAGAAAGCAGAATTTGAAATGGAACACATCAATTTAGTCGAAACCTTTTCGGAATTTAAAGAGTTCAAAAACATTGACCGTGAGACCATGATGCGTATCCTGGAGGATGTCTTCAAGCATATGCTGGCAAAAAGATATGGCTCCGCAGATAACTTCGATATCATTGTCAACATCGACAAAGGTGACCTTGAAATC
This sequence comes from Bacteroidota bacterium, assembly GCA_030706225.1. GTDB lineage: Bacteria > Bacteroidota > Bacteroidia > Bacteroidales > FEN-979 > JAUZOW01. Next base: position 2,306 of record JAUZOW010000078.1, read on the forward strand.
TGGCGTAACCGGAAAATAGTGGACGATAATGCAGTAGAGGATGAAAATACCCAAATTGCCTTATCTGATGCTATAAAAATCGAACCGGATTTTGAAGTGGGAGAAGATCTTTCGGAAGAAATCCATCTGGAGGAATTCGGACGTCGTGAAATCCTGTCTATTCGCCAGAATTTGATATCCAAGATCCAGGAATATGAAAAAGATAATATTTTCAAAAAATATAAGGAAAAGATTGGTGAAATCGTAACGGGTGAAGTTTATCAGGTTTGGAAAAAAGAAATTCTCGTTCTGGATGATGAATCCATCGAACTTCTTCTTCCCAAATCCGAACAAATTCCTTCGGATTTCTACCGTAAAGGCGATACCATCCGGGCTGTCGTCTCAAAAGTTGAGATGAAAAACAGTAATCCGGTGATCATCCTTTCAAGAACTTCTCCTGTTTTCCTGGAACGACTCTTTGAAGCAGAAGTTCCTGAAGTTTACGACGGACTGATCAGCATCCGGAACATTGTCAGGGTTCCCGGTGAAAGAGCCAAAATTGCCGTTGAATCTTATGATGACCGTATTGATCCTGTCGGTGCCTGTGTCGGGATGAAAGGCTCCCGTATCCACGGAATTGTACGTGAACTGAAAAACGAAAATATCGACGTTATCAATTTTACGACCAACCCAAGCCTTTATATCCAACGTGCTTTAAGCCCTGCCAAGGTTTCATCCATCGTCATTGATGATGATAATAAGAAAGCTGATGTTTATATGAAACCTGATCAGGTCTCTCTGGCTATCGGAAAAGGCGGATTCAATATCAAGCTGGCAGGAAAACTGACGGGTTACGAAATTGACGTTTACCGTGATACCGATGTGGACAATGAAGACGTTGATCTGCAGGAATTTTCAGATGAAATCGATCAATGGATCATTGATGAATTGAAAGCTATCGGATGTGATACTGCCAAAAGCGTTCTGAATCTGAACATTGAAGAATTAGTAAAAAGAACAGACCTTGAAGAAGAAACGGTCAATGAAGTGATCCGGATTCTTAAGGCAGAATTTGAATAAAAATCCTTAATTTTGCCTGACTTCTCAAATGAAGGACCGGGCTGATATTTATGAGTGAAGGCACAACAACAATAAGGCTAAGTAAAGCAGCACGCGAATTTAACATTGGTGTGAGCACCATTGTGGATTTCCTTTCCAAAAAAGGACATGTCATTAAAAGTGACCCCAATACGAAGCTCTCCCAGGAAGAATATTCCTTACTGATGAAGGAATTCGCGACAGAAAAGCATGTTAAGGAAGAAGCAAATAAAATCGGCCTTCAATTTACCCAGCATGAAACCATAACAATTGACGATAAACGTTCTGCAGTTAAAGATAAAGAAAAAGAACTGGAAGATCTTTTTATCAAAAATGTTTCACTGGATTATGGAAAAAACGTATCGGAACCGGTTTATAAAGAAACATCTAAAAAAGAACCTGTAAAGGAAAAAAAGGTTGAACCCGAAATTTCTGAAATTCCAAAAGTTGTTGAAAAAGAACAAGAACCTGAAACTCCTGTCGCAGAACCCGTAAAAGAAGAAGTTGAGATTGTTAAGGAACAACCTGTAATACCGGAAAAAAAGAAAGAAGAACCCATAATTGAAGAAGTACTTTCTGAACCGGTTATCGAACCCAAACCTGAGATTCAAGAGAAAAAGGCAGAAGAAAAAATTGAAGAAAAAATAAAAGAAAGAATTGAAGAAAAAATAGAAGAAAAAGAAGAAGAGAAGACGGAAAAAACAGGAGAAGAAAAGAAAGAAGAAAAGGAAGAAGAAAAAGAAAAGGAAGAAAAGAGAAAAACCGGTACAACTCTTAAAATATTAGGCAAACTGGATCTTGAAGCAGTTGAAAAGAAACCGTCAAAGAAAACTCCGGCTAAAAAAGAAACTGTTGAAAAAGAAGTAACTGAAAAAGAAATTACCAAAAAAGTTGAAGTCAAAAAAACAGAAGTTGAACATACGCCGGTAGAAAAAGAAAAAGTTGAAGATAAAAAGACGATAATCTCTACTCCTGCCGAAAAAAAGCCATCGGCAGAACCTATCGTTGTTCCAGTAGAAACTGCTCCGAAACCTGTTGTAGAGGATAATTTCATCCGTACTGAAACCATTAAACTGGAAGGCCCTACAATTCTGGGGTCTATGACTTTACCGGAACCCAAGAAATTTGAAAAGAAAAAACCGGTTGCATCCTCTTCTGATGAGACTGTGAAAGGGAAAAAGAAGAAACGGAAGAGAATTAAAAAACAGGGTGGCACTGGAACCGAAGGGACTGTAGCTGAAAAACGTCCGGAACATCCTCATGGGAAACCCCATGAACGGAAAAGTTTTAAGGAAGTCGAAAAACCCGAATTGAATCAGGAAGATATACAGCGTCAGATCAAAGAAACGCTTGCCCGCCTGGGTCCGTCCGGGAAATCAAAAGCATCCAAATACCGCCGGTTAAAAAGAGAAGCGGTCAGCCATCAGATTAAGGAAGAACAGGAAAAGATCGAAGAAGGCAAAAAGATAATCAAAGTAACAGAATTCGTTACAGCCAATGAACTGGCCAATATGATGAATGTTTCTGTAACAGACATCATCTCGACCTGTATGTCGCTTGGACTCTTTGTTTCCATTAATCAGCGTCTGGATGCGGAAACTCTTACTCTGGTTGCAGATGAATTCGGCTATAAGGTGGAATTTGTCAGCGTTGAGATCCATCAGGCTATTCTGGAATCAGAAGAAGTGGATACTCCCGAATCATTGGTTGAACGTCCCCCGATTATTACCGTTATGGGTCATGTCGACCACGGTAAGACCAAACTTCTTGATTATGTCAGAAAAACCAATGTAGTGGCAGGAGAAGCCGGTGGGATTACTCAGCATATCGGCGCATATCTGGTCACCCTTGAAAACGGCAAAACCATCACCTTCCTGGATACCCCCGGCCATGAAGCTTTTACGGCCATGCGTGCCCGTGGAGCTAAAATCACTGATGTGGCCATTATCGTTATCGCGGCCGATGACAGCGTTATGCCACAAACCCGGGAAGCTATAAACCATGCTTTAGCTGCCGGTGTTCCTATTGTTTTTGCTATCAATAAAATCGATAAACCCAACGCAAACCCTGACAAAGTAAGGGAAGAACTTGCGAAAATGAATATTCTGGTGGAAGAATGGGGCGGTAAATACCAGACACAGGAAATTTCTGCTAAACTGGGTACCAACGTCAATGTTCTTCTGGAAAAAGTTCTCGTAGAATCCGAATTGCTTAACCTTAAAGCCAACCCTAACCGTCTGGCAACCGGAACCGTCATCGAATCCTCCCTGGATAAAGGCCGTGGATATGTTGCCACCGTTCTGGTTCAGAACGGTACTCTTAAAGTTGGCGATATTATCCTGGCAGGTGCCAATTACGGGAAAGTAAAAGCCATGTATAATGAACGTAACCTGACTCTCAAAGAAGCTGGTCCTTCATCCCCTGCACTGATCCTGGGATTGAACGGCGCTCCTCAGGCCGGTGATACGTTCAACGTAATGACCGATGAAAAAGAAGTAAAAGCGATTGCCAATAAACGTATGCAGCTGCAACGTGAACAGGGAATCCGTACCCAGAAACATATTACGCTGGATGAAATCGGTCGCCGGATTGCTATTGGCGATTTTAAAGAATTGAATATAATCGTCAAAGGTGATGTTGATGGTTCCGTAGAAGCTCTTTCTGATTCGTTAATCAAGCTATCCACAGATGAAGTCGTTTGCAATGTGATCCATAAATCAGTCGGACAAATAACCGAATCAGATGTCCTTCTGGCATCTGCATCCAATGCCATTATCGTTGGATTCCAGGTACGTCCTTCCCTGAATGCACGAAAGCTTGCTGAACAGGAACAAATCGATATCCGTCTCTATTCCATCATCTATAACGCTATTGAAGAGATCAAGGCCGCTCTGGAAGGTATGCTTTCTCCGGAAATCGAAGAAAAGATTACCTGCAACGTGGAAGTCCGTGAAGTCTTCAAAATCAGCAAAGTCGGAACCGTTGCCGGATGCTATGTCCTCGATGGTAAAATTGTCAGAAATTCCAAAGTTCGTATCATTCGCGATGGTATCGTTGTTTACACAGGAACCCTCGGTTCATTGAAACGATTCAAGGATGATGTCAAAGATGTTCCGGCAGGATATGAATGCGGGCTGAACATAGAAAACTTCAATGACATCAAAGTATCGGATATCATTGAAGGGTACGAAGAAATCGAAGTGAAAAGGAAATTATAATCCTTATTTCTTTATGATCTGAGTACGGTCAGGTCCGACCGACACCATTTCAACAGGAACTTTCAGGTATTTTTCAATATAAGCAATATACTGCTTTAATTCTTCCGGCATTTTCTGGAAAGAAGTAACATCATCCAGGCTTCTGTTCCAACCCTTTAACGTATCATAAACCGGTTCCAGTTCCGTGGACAATACATCAAAAGGATAGCCTTTCAATGGTTTCCCGTTCATTTTATACTCGGTACAAATCTTTATTTCATCCAGGTTATTAAGGACATCGGTTTTGGTCATGATCAGGGAATCCACGCCATTCAGCATAATAGAGTATTTCAAAGCAGGAAGATCAAGCCATCCGCATCTTCTCGGACGGCCAGTTGTGGATCCGAATTCATTTCCCTGGTTGCGCAAAGTATCTCCCATTTCGTCTTTGAGCTCTGTTGGGAAAGGACCTGCCCCAACCCGGGTGCAATATGCTTTGAATAATCCAAAAATATTTCCGATTCGGTGAGGAGAAATACCCAGTCCGGAACAAACACCTGCCGAAATAGTGTTGGATGAAGTCACAAATGGATAAGATCCGAAATCCACATCCAGCATCGTTCCCTGTGCCCCTTCTGCAAGTATCTTTTTCCCATCGTCAAGACAGGTATTCAGGAATTGTTCGCTATCGATAAAACGATATTTTCTCAGCGACTTAAGGGACTCAAACCACTTCTTTTCATAATCGGACAGACAAATTCCATCCAGCTTAAAATTGCTGAAATCAAAACCCAGATGCCTGATAATGCTAAGATGCTCTTCTTTGAGATGATTATAATGTGCCTGGAATTCCGGGTCATCAATATTGCCAATCCGGATACCATGGCGGGCAATTTTATCGGTATATGTCGGGCCGATCCCTTTCAGCGTAGATCCGATCTTTGATGCGCCTTTGGATGCTTCCAGCGCAGCATCCATTAAACGATGTGTGGGAAGTATCAAATGGGCACGTTTGGATATCAGAAGGTTTTCTTCTGTCGAAATCCCTGCTGAAGAGAGCTTTTCGATTTCTTTCATAAGGATAACAGGGTCGATGATCACCCCGTTCCCGATGATATTCAATGTATCCTTGCGGTAAATTCCGGAAGGAACTGTATGGAGAACAAACTTTTGTTTTTCAAATTCAACAGTGTGTCCTGCATTAGGTCCACCCTGAAAACGGGCAATAACATCATAATTGGGAGTGATGGAATCAACAACTTTTCCTTTCCCTTCGTCACCCCATTGTAATCCCAGAATAATATCAATTTTCATGAATCAGAATCTTTACTTCTTAGGTTTTGAGTTACCGTAAAATGTTAGTGAATAATGCGTTACATCAACATCGAAGAGTTCTTCGACCTGGCTGCGGATTTGCTCGATCAAAGGGTTATAAAATTCCAGTACTTCTCCGCTATCACTGAAAATGAAATGATCGTGCTGTTTAAAAAGGTTTGATTTTTCGAATTGAGCAAAATTAGTTCCAAACTGGTGTTTTGTAACCAATCCGCAATCGAGTAATAATTCCATTGTATTATACAGAGTAGCACGGCTTACCCGGTATTTGTGATTTTTCATCCGGATATAAAGCGTTTCGATATCAAAATGGCCATCTGTTGCAAAAATTTCCTTCAGTATCGTGAACCGTTCCGGTGTTTTCCGGTGAGCATGCTGTTCAAGATAATCCGTGAAGATCTTTCTTACATGATCAAAACTATCTTCCGTCGGTTTCTTATTCATCACCAATAATTTTGGGCAAAATTACAAAAGATACCCATATTTAGAACAAATAAAAATAGATATTTCTAATTCTTGTCTTGACGGACAACACTTTTAATACCTTCTATTTTTTTAAGATCGCTCAGAAGATGATTCAACGCATGCGTATCCTGGATAAAAAGTTTTATTTCTCCATTTGTAATGCCATTTTGGGCTTCCAGGTGAAAGGATTTTATATTAAGATTCATCTCACTTGATATGATCCTTGATATTTCATTGATCATACCAACCTTGTCAAGTCCGGATATCTTTATTCCCGTCAGGAAGGAGATATTTTCCTTGTTATCCCATTTGATTTTAACAAACCGGTTGCCGAATCGTGACATCTGTTCTATTGCTTTCGGGCACCGGGTTCTGTGAATCTGTAATGGCTGTATTTCCGAAACGATGACTCCGATAATTTCGTCTCCTGGGATAGGATTGCAACAAGGCATGATCTCATATTTCAACCGTTCAGCATGGCCACCGGCCAGTTTCTCCAGCCCTTCCACTCCTGAAATTTCAGATCCTTCGACAACTGTTTCCTGAGGATCAATTTCAGGCACAGGGCTTTTTTTATGGGATTTCCCGAGAAAGCTCAACCAACCGGTCTTCTCATTAGCTGCAACAAAGAACTTGACCTCTTTGGGCCCTATCCTGTCATAAGCGGCAGCATAATAAAGATCTAAAAGAGTCCGGAACTGATTGGTAGACTGGAATTTTTTTATGTTCTCATGCGAAAATTCAATATCGAACTGGGTAAAAAGCTTTTCCAGTTTTTCTTTACCTGCACGGGAATGCTTCTTTTTCTCCTTCTTCAGGCCCAGCTTAATATTAGATTTGGCACGCGTAGTGACGACATATTTAAGCCATTCTTCTTTCGGAGTCTGCTTTTTAGACGTAATGATCTCAATCTGTTCACCGTTTTTCAGGATATAATTGAGGGGAACCAACTTCTTATCTACTTTCGCCCCGATACAACTATCCCCGATTTCCGAATGGATTGCATAAGCAAAATCAAGTACCGTGGAATTCGCCGGTAAGGTTCTGAGTTCTCCATGAGGAGTAAAGACTGAGATTTCATCCAGGAAAAAATATCCTTTTACATCATCAATAAAGGCAAGAGCATCTTCATCCGGACTTTCAAACATTTCGCGAATCCGATCCAGCCAGTTGTCAAGCTGACTGTTAAGTTTCATGGTATCCTTGTACTTCCAGTGAGCTGCATATCCTTTTTCAGCAATTTCATCCATTCGTTTCGACCGTATCTGAATTTCAACCCACTGGCCTGTATGGCTCATCACTGTAGTGTGTAATGCTTCATATCCATTGGCTTTAGGAATGGAGATCCAATCGCGGAGCCTGTCCATATTAGGCCGGTAATAATCCGTTATGATGGAATATACTTTCCAGCAATCTGACTTTTCCGATTCAACAGGCGTATCGATAATAATGCGGATAGCAAAAATGTCATAAATCTCTTCAAAAGGAATTTCCTTATGCCGCATCTTTTCCCAAATGGAATAGATGGATTTTTCTCTTGCCGAGATAGTAAAATTAATTCCCTGTAAAGCCAGGGTTCTTTTAATAGGATAGATGAATTTATTGATAAACCTTGCTCTTCCTTTGGCCGATTCCTTTAGTTTCCGTGAAATGGTGGAATAAATTTCCGGTTCCATGTATTTTAAAGCAAGATCCTGAAGCTCACTTTTTATAGAATGAAGTCCAAGCCTGTGCGCCAAGGGAGCATAAAGGTAAATGGTTTCCGATGCTATTTTCAGTTGTTTTTCCGGGGATAATGCATCCAGCGTCCGCATGTTATGCAGACGATCGGCAAGCTTGATCAAAATTACGCGGACATCATCGGACAAGGTAATAAGGATCTTTTTAAAATTTTCCGCCTGCATCGACGCCGGTTGCTGATCAAAGATTCCTTTGATTTTGGTCAATCCGTCGATAATTGACGCCACCTTATCACCAAATAATCCCCGGATATCTTCCAGTGTAAATTCCGTGTCCTCCACCACATCGTGAAGTAAAGCACAAACAATGGATGTGGTCCCCAGTCCTATTTCACCCGCAGCAATAGTTGCCACACTTATCGGGTGATATATATAGGGCTCCCCGCTTTTTCTCCGCATGTCCTTATGAGCTTCGACAGCCATATTAAAGGCTTTACGGACCAGTTTTTTATCTTCGGGTTTTTTCGGCTTGTATACCCTTAGCAAGCCCCTGTAGCGCTTTAATATTTCAGATTTTTCAGCTTCGAGATCAACTTGATACATTTTTCCGGGGTCCTTTGAAATCCCATACAAAATTAACACAAATAAGATTTGCAGGAATGAATGCTCTCTTTTATCTCTGGTTAAAATGATTAATTTTGAAACAAATTTCCGGGGGATAATATATGTTCTATCCTTTGAAACAAATGAAAAAAACCGGGATTCTGGTTTTCTTTTCACTTTTTATCCTTCCATTGCATCTTTTTGCCACCCATGAACGTGCTGCAGAGATTATCTATCACCATGTTTCAGGGTTAACTTATGAAATCAACCTGATCTCCTATACCTTTACCCCCAGCCCTGCCAATGCTTACAGGGACTATCTGACCATCAACTGGGGAGATGGTACTTCAAGCGATATTCCCAGAGTAAAGATCACTCATCTTCCGAATAATATTCAGTATAATCTGTACATCGGCCAGCATACATTTCCCGGACCTTCCACCTTCATTATTTCCTGCGAGGATCCGAATCGAAACGGAGGAATTCTCAATATTCCGAATTCGATAAATATCCCTATGTATATTTATTCCGAGCTGACCATCAGTCCTTTCATCGGGGGTTACTGCAATTCTCCCGTCCTTCTGATTCCTCCGATTGATAACGGTTGCGTGAATGAACCTTTCTATCACAATCCCGGCGCTTATGATCCGGATGGCGACAGCCTTTCCTTCAGGCTTGTCACTTGTCTTGGAGCCGATGGACTCCCGATTGCCGGATATACACTTCCTCCGGCAACTCATTCAATTCACATGGACTCCATTACCGGTGATTTTTTCTGGGACAGTCCTCCTCAGCAGGGGGAATACAACATAGCTATCCTGATTGAAAAATGGCGGAATGGGATAAAAATAGGAAGTGTCCTCCGGGATATGCAGATTATTATTGTAGCCTGTAATGATCATCCTCCGGTTATTGAGATGCCAGCAGATACTTGCGTGGAAGCCGGCAAAACGCTTAATTTCAATGTCCGTGCATATGATCCTGACAGTAACCAGGTTACTCTTACCGGTACGGGAGGCCCTTTTGTTCTTACCGATTCCCCGGCTACAATGGTTCCAAACCCTGCTGTCGGAAACGGACACGTTACGGCTTTGTTTTCCTGGCCTACTGTCTGCAATCATGTTATCAGACAACCTTATAAAACTTTTTTCAGAGCCAGCGACAATGCAACTCCGGTTCAACTGATAAATATAAAGTCCCTTCAAATCCGTGTCGTCGGCCCTGCACCTGCAAACCTGAATGCAGAATCCATGGGCACTTCAATCATTCTTCACTGGGATAATTATGCCTGCCAGAATGCCAAAGGATATCTGATTTATCGAAAGGCCGATTCCACCGGTTGGGCACATGGATACTGCGAAACCGGCGTTCCTGACTATCTCGGGTATTCAAAGATTGATCAGCTTAGTGATATTACCCGGACAAGTTACACCGATGACAATTACGGAACCGGGTTAAATCAGGGAATCAAGTATTGTTATCTCGTAGTTGCGTATTACGGCGACAATGCCGAAAGCTATGCTTCCAATGAAGCCTGCGCACAACTGAAAAAGGATGTTCCCGTAATCACCAATGTCAGTGTCATCGAAACCAGCTCTGCCAATGGTTCCATGTATATTGCCTGGTCAAAACCGACACAACTTGATACATTACAGGCCCCAGGACCGTATAAGTATATTATCCGAAGATCCGCTACCGGAACCCAAGGATCTTATATCCCCATCGACTCTCTTTCCGGCCTGAACGATACGATCTACACAGATCATTCTATTAACACGCTGAATAACAAATACATCTACATCATAAGCCTTATCAATAACACAC